>JAGVJW010000183.1 GCA_020050895.1 bacterium
CTGGATTGTTCCATTGTTAAAAACACGCAGATGGACAATCAACAAGAACCGCAATCCCCTATCGGAAATAATGCTGCCGCTGTAATCGCCCGACGCTGTAGTGTCGTAATGCGTCTGCACAGTCGTGAGCGTTCCCTGAGCAAACCCTGCTGACTGACAACACAGAAAGACTAAAAGAATAATTAGGAACATAGACCTTGTTGTAAATGTAGCGATAGATGCGAAATTGCGTATGGTTGCATTGGTTTTTCGAACAAAATGTATTTCATTTTCCTGTTTTTGGAGACGATTATGTTCATATGGAGAATAACATTTATTGCAGCACTGGTTGCAGTATTGGCAACAACTGCTTCGGCTATTACGCTGGATGAGGTGGTTGCAAAAAATATTGAGGCACGCGGTGGAGTTGATAAAATCAAGAGTTTCAGGAGTGCAAAGGTTACAGGAATTATGTCTACGCAGGGTGGAGATTTGTCGTTCACCAGGCTGATGAAAGGAAACATCAAGTATAGAATGGACATGACCATTCAGGGAATGAGCATTACGCAGGCGTATGATGGGACCGTAGCGTGGGGCATCAAACCAATGTCTGGCAATAAACCTGAAAAGGCCACCGATGAAGAACTGAAGGAGATTGCAAAGGAGGCGGACTGGGCTGGTGAGTTTATCGACACAGAATCAAAGGGATACCAGTTAGAGTTAGTTGGATCCGAAGATCTTGAAGGTTCGACAGTATATAAAATTAAGATAACTAGCCGGGATGGCGATGTGGAGCATGCATACATCGACGCAATAACGTGGCTGATGGTACGCAAGGACGAAACGTCGAGCATGGGCGGCACGCCGATGTCTGTGGAGAGATACTACACAGACTACAGGGAATTTGAAGGCACTCAAGTTCCGATGAAAATTGAAATTAAATATCAGGGTCAGACGGTAATGGCAATGACGATTGAGAACATCGATACGGAAACCGTCATCCCTGATGAGCTGTTTAAGTTTCCTGACCAAAAGTAGATCGACTTCGACAACTGTTCGCCGCAGCAGTCGACCATGCTGCGTACCTTTGTGTTCAAATGGAACACAGAATGGAGATTTTGTGAGACGCACGTTACACCTCCTGGTAGTGCTGGGATTAGTCGGTGTACTTACACAGGGATTCCAGTGTGCATCGTCGGATGTCTCGGCTGCAAAGAAGGCAATGCAGCAGCGCGATTATGTAAAGGCTAAGATGTCCCTGGAAAAGGCCATAGCCACCAATCCTGAAGATTGTGAAGCCCTTATCCTGCTCGGTGAGGTCAATCAGGGTCTCAACGATGCAGCTGCCATGGTTGCAGCCTATAAAAAAGCTTCGGCTTGTAAGGGGCTTACTCCTGCGCAGAAAGACCAAATCTCACTGAAGTTGTATAACGCATGGGTGGCAAGCTATAACGGAGGTATTACTAAATTTAATGATTATGTGGCCTCCAAGGCAGATAGCGATCTTGCAGAGGCTGCAGTGTACCTGGCTCAGGCCGAGCAGATTAAGCCCATTTATTCAGATCCCATTGCCTTGCTCGGATTGGTTCGTGAAAATCAGAGCGATACAAATTCTGCAGTTTCAGCTTATAAGAGGTGGTATGCTATCGAACGTCCGGGATTCGACATCATCATTCTAAAAAATATTACAATAGGCCAGCAGAGAGAAGGCATTCTTAAAGCGCTGGGTACACCACTTGAAACAAAGACGGACAGCCTGCAGGGCGATGCCGTTATATACAAAGACCGGTTCGAGGTTGGTAGCCGCTCCCTCTACCTGTTTTCCGCAATGGAAAAGGGCCAGGCCGATGCAGTGCTTGAGGGATGGACATTTAACCCAAGCGAAGACATCAGCGAAGCTGAGCGGTGGAGGCTGCGCACGTCGTCTATCACGCCACTGAAGAGTCTGGCATTTATTGAATATCAACACGGCAATAAGCAGGCAGCATTCGACTATGCCACAACTGCAATAAAGCTGAAGCCAACCGACACAGAAGTGGTACCATTGAGAACACAATTGCTGCAGGAACTGGGAAGAACCGACGAGGCAATGCATGAAATTGAAAGCCGGCTTAAAACGGCACCATCAGACTTCATGCTTCGATTGCAGTATGCGTCGCTTCTTGCAGGGATCGGACGTGAAGAAGAATCGCTGCGAGAATATAAAAATGTTTTGGCTGCAGATCCTTCGAATGAGACGGCTCTCTACAATCTTGCAGCTCATTATAAAAATGTTGCAGGTAATAAGCAACGCACAGAGCTGGAAAAGATGGATGCCGATCCGAATTACAAGCCAGACATGTCGTACATGGATGACTTGGCCGTTGCCGCAGGTTACTTCGAAAAGCTCAGAGTCTCCCCCAAATACACATCTGATATAGTCGTCTTGGAGCAGCTTGCCAATATCTACGAGGTACGCAAGGAAACTGCAAAGGTCAAAGCCCTCATAATGGAACTTGAAGCCTTGGAAGGACTCAACCTGAACAATAAAGAGTACTATCGGATTATGGAAGGTCTCTACGGAAGAAATAAGATGATTGACAAGATGAAACACGCCACCGAGAAGGGGGCAAAACTTTAATCAGGAGTCTATTATGGCCGACAAAAAAGATGCCCCCCAACAACAGCAGATGACGATAGAATTGGGTGAGAAAGAAGCCGAGGGTATTTATTCTAACCTCGCGATTATTTCACATTCGCCTGCCGAATTCGTGATTGACTTCACCCGGATCCTTCCAGGCGTTCCCAAAGCCAAGGTGCATGCTCGAATTGTTATGACGCCACAGCATGCAAAGTTGCTTTTGCATGCACTTGGCGATAATGTTTCGAAGTACGAACAGCAATATGGAGAAGTGAATGTTGATGGCCAGTTACAAGCATTTCCACCTGGCGTCACGAATGTCAACTGATCTTTGTAAGTTTGCAGTTCTGTAAAGTATTCGATAGCCCAATAGGTATCAGATGAAGCGTACGTATCAACCAAGTAAACGACGTCGTGTTAACGTGCATGGCTTCCGTGCACGCATGGCCACAAAGAATGGTCGCAAGGTCCTCAATCGCCGCCGGGCAAAAGGTCGGTATCGTATTGCTGTGGGCACTTCCAGATAACGACAACAGGCATGGTAATCAAACCGCTTAAAGGTGTCAGTGCCTTTCGCATAGCGGTTAAGAGCGGGCGACAATTTTTGGCAGGTCCTGCAAGGATTACGGTGGCGTCCACGAAATGGGACGGATTCAGCCAGATCATACACGTCGCCGTCATCGTTGGGAAGCGAAGTTGTCCGAAGGCAGTGGTACGAGTTCGGATCCGTAGGCTGTTGCGCATTGCCGTTCGCGATGTTATCACCGAGCATCAGGATCTGTTCAGGAAATCCGCTATTAACTCTGTCGTTGTGGCCTGGCGGTCAGCACCAGCTTTACCCTCTTTGATTCATCTTGGTGATGTGGAACCATATGTCAAGGATGCAATGTTACAGTCACTTAATTCAATGCACTCTGTGCGAGACGAAGCGTGATTAGATCTGCAATCATTCTTGCAATAAAAGGTTATCGATTCCTGATTTCACCGTTATTCCCCGCAGCTTGCCGCTTTACACCCACGTGCTCGCAGTATACCGTCGAAGCAGTTGAACGTTTTGGAGTTATGCGTGGTTCTTGGTTGGGTATTCGGCGTATAGTGCGCTGCCATCCTTTCAATCGCGGGGGATACGACCCTGTTTCCGATCATGTTCACAAACATTAACTCAATTCAGATTCGATGAATAAAAGTTCGCTCGTTGGTATCATTTTGATTGCGCTCGTTGTGAGTCTGTGGATTTTTTATCAAAGCATGACAACACGGCGCGATGTTACGCCGGAGCAAACGCAACAACGTCGGGAGCAGGTTGATTCCATAAAAAGCACCATCGTACATCCATCGGCTGCACGCCAGCTGCCGTCCGTAAATTTTATTCAGGCACCACAGAGAACTCTAACCATTGAAACGGATTTGCTGCGTGTGAGGTTGAGTTCGGAGGGGGCTACCATTCGATCCTGGAAACTCAAGAAATACCGGCCATGGTACAAGGACTCCGATCCCGATGCCATTGTGGATCTCATTCATCCAGGAGCACATGAGTTTGGTTTTTCCTTTCGCACAATAACCGGTGCGAAGATTGTTGCCGTCGATGTTCCGTTCAACTTTTCCACCTCTTCCGATACCATCCGATTAACCGGCAACGAAACAACCACAATCAATGCAATTGCAAGAGTAGATGGTGGTGGATCTATTGTAAGGTCGTATACATTCACCGGCAGCACGTACGATGTAAAGACAAGTATTACACTTAATCAACTCGAAAATCTTATACCTCAGACCAATCGTTTCATTAATCTTGAGTGGAGCAAGGGCATACGGTATCAGGAGGGAAGCAGTGTCGACGAAAGCAATAACGCCGTTGCCATGGCATCTTTCAATGGAGACTTGGACGAATTAGACGCTCGAGACTTCCTAGCTCCGGAGCTGCGTACTGCGGCCGGTAAGATTGATTATCTGGCAACGCGAACAAAATACTTTGCTGTGGCCCTTGTTCCGCCTGCAGGTTTTGATGGAACTGCATTTTATGCAGGGCAGCGATTTGGTGCAGAGAATGCGGGACACGTAGAACAGTACAGTCTTGCTTATCGCCTGCCATATAGAGGTGGCGAACAGAAGCACGATGTTATGCTGTATGCCGGTCCGATGCAATACGACACACTTGCACGTTATGGATTAACCAACATCATGAATCTCGGATGGAAATGGATTGTCAAGCCAATCGGCGAATATTTCATGATTCCCACCATGAAGGCAATTCATTTCCTTGTTCCCAATTGGGGTATCTCGATAATCATCTTCGCTCTTATTCTCAAAGCGTTACTCTATCCCTTGAGCATAACGCAGTTGAAATCAGCCAGAAAGATGCAGTTAGTTGCCCCCTTAATGAATGAAATTCGGGAGAAGTATAAGGATGATTTACAGACGCAACAGCAGGAGACAATGAAGCTGTATGGTCAGTACGGAATTAATCCTGCAGGGGGCTGTCTGCCATTGCTATTACAGATGCCGATACTGTACGCGATGTACTCAGTTTTGAGTCTGAATATCGATATTCGGCAGGCTGCCTTCTTGCCGGTCTGGATCACGGATCTGTCGATCCCCGACGTAATCCTATCGATTCCCTTTAAGGTACCACTCTTCAACATTGATAAATTTTCAGGTTTGGCGCTACTGATGGGTGCAACGCTGTTTATCCAGCAAAAGCAAACCGTCACGGATCCGCGTCAAAAAGGGTTGGTATATCTCATGCCTATCATGCTCACACTGATGTTTTCGGCGCTGCCGGCGGGATTAAACCTGTACTACTTTGTGTTCAACATTGTAGGTATTGGTCAGCAGGTATGGATGACGAAGTTCAGCAAGTCGAAACTGACACTTGAAGACATCAAAAAGATGCCTAAGAAGGAATCGTGGCTTCAGCGCAAAATGAGGGAAGCCCAGGAGATAGCGCAGTCGCAGGGCAGGTCGCTACCAGGGCAGGGACCGCGTAAGGGAGGGTCGAATGGGTCTCCAAGCAAGCGGGGAGCAAAACGGCGTTAGGGTCTGTAACAACAGGGTTGTTGTATTGTTATTTGCGTGGGGAAGAACAACGTAGCATTGCAATAGCGATCTTAGCATCGAACAACCCTGAGGAGAGACTCATGCAGGTTAGATTCGCCATCAAATCGTTATACTTATTTATAATAAGTGTAATCGCTGTCGTCAGCGCAACGGCGCAAAATCCTTACGACCGCTTGTCCATCATGGAAGTATTTACCAGCGCCACATGCGAGCCATGCGTTGGGGCAAGCGATTATTTAAAAACCTTTATAGATCCGACCAATGGTGTCGTCTCGGTTAGATACCATGTCGATGGACCTGTGGCCGGAGACCCCTGGAATGTGCAGAATCCTACGGATGTAAGCGGACGCGTGACGTTCTACGGCATTGACCGTATTCCATGGTTATTTCTTAACGGTGTGTACGTCGACTCCGCCCGAGCTGCTTCAATTGTCAATGTGATAAACTCGGATAACGACAGGAAGAGTCCGATTAAGATTGATGTAACCCATACACCGAAGCTCGGCGGTGGCGATGTTTCCGTAACCGTTACCTCGAGCATCGCTCTTAACGCTTCCTATAAGCTTTTTGTTGCAGTAGTCTCGTACTTCTCACCAATGCCGCGAGTCAGCTGGTACGACTTGAGGAAGTCGTAGAGCTGCTGCGATGAGTAGTCGGCCCACGGATTGGCCCGGTCCTTGGGGGTGAAGCTCGTGGGAATACTCGGCAGGCCGGAGCTCTGCGTTGCCAGGTCGAGCAGCGTGATCTCTCGGCCGTCGCGTGACGACACCACCGTGCCCGGC
>JAGVJW010000229.1 GCA_020050895.1 bacterium
GAACCTGCCAGAAAATATTCCTCGAAGTTGCGGGATTGGATCCCGTAAATGTTCCTTATGACAACCTTGTCGCAGGACGATTCACAGAATTCGACAACGATCTCGGCTCTCTGTACATTATCGACGTTGGCTCAACGGACGCTGATACTAAAGAAGATGATGATCTGGATGGTGTGCCTGTTGCAGGTCGATATGAAGTCGTCGGTGATTACATTAGTTCGGTTCTCAATGGAGACGTACCTGTAAAAGTTGAATCCCGCTCACACGCTGGTGTTGGTTTAAGGGTTCCCAAACCAGCCGACGTTGCTGTGCTTACGCGAACTCACAATGTTGCCAGAAGTGTTGCACATTCATTACTCGACCGTGGTGTACCATTCCAGGTTCATGGGGGGCGTGATTTCTATTCCCGGCCCGAAGTTGTTGATATCAGAAACTTGTTGTTATGGGTAACGGATAATACCGATTCTCTGGCTCTGACTGCATTGCTACGATCGCCGATGCTTCGACTCACCGATAACGAGCTGACAACGATTGCGCTTTCATCTTCGGAGCGAACCATTTCCATGCGTGCTTTTGATGAGTACATTGCAAAAGGGAATAAATCTCCAGGTATCAGGCACGCTTATGATGTGCTTCAGGTATTCACTCAGGAAATTCGCCACCTGGCTCCTGGTGAATTTGTTCGGAAGGTTCTTGACTATACACAATGGCATCGAACTATTGCAGGCGATCCACGGCGCGAGCAAATTTTGTCGAATGTCGAAAAGCTCATTACCATTATTGATGATGCGCATTCAATGGTGGGAGCCACTCTGCAGGATGTTGTTGATGCTATTCGAGTGCCTGAAAAAGATGATGAAGGTGAGGGTATTGTTGTCTCTGACGGTGATTGCGTGCAGATAATGACGATTCATCAGGCTAAGGGGCTTGAATTCCCAATTGTTTTTCTGGTTGTTCCCGAGTCTCGAAGGACGCTTCCAAGTCCATACCATTCAAGTGAAGGCATCGGGCCAACTTTTGCATTGCCGAAGAAGAAATTCGTCGCAAAGCCCCTACTAACATCCGTTAAGTGTCTTCCTGCAGCGTCGCATGTCGCCAATCAGATTCACGCCGACGTTACTCAACTGGCTGAATCAAGCAGGATCATGTACGTGGCACTAACGCGTGCGCAAGACCACGCATTTGTATGCACTAACGATGAACGTCTAAAATCCCATCTGAAGCCGCTCGATCCAATCCAGCCAATTACTGCGCCAACGACATACCGAATTATTACTTCTGACGTAATGCCGATAGACTATACGCTGCCGATCGGTAATGCAATGCTTGAATCAGTATCAGTTACGCAGCTCATGCAAGTCTCTGCCAGAGACTCATATTCCGATACCAGCAAGGCAGACTCATCATTAGAATTCGGAATAGCATTTCATAATGCCATCGCTAATGTGATTGGCACTCCTAACCACAATGACGTCGAAACCGCTCTCACGAACATTGGAAATGAACTCGACGATAAGCTGGTAACACGTATTAGGAACGTTCTAGCATCTGTTATGCAGAGCACAGCATACCTACAAATCCCCGTAGCGTGCCGAGCGGAGGTTCCCTATGCTGCTATCATCGATGAAACGGTTGTTCAGGGACGTCTGGATGTTGTATCGGTGTCTGATGGTACTGCTCACGTATGGGACTGGAAGACCAATGCGATTTCGACTGAAGATGATGTTAATCAATTGATATTGGCATATTCCCTGCAGGCTAAAGCATATGCATGGCTATGTTTTTCTGATAAGAATATTCGAACTGTAAACGTGACGTTAATGTTTGTTTCTGCAATCAACGTAACACCCAATTGGCACTCAAAACTTTCATTTGCGCGAGAGGATATACCTGCAATCGAAACAGAATTGAGGAGCGCCCTGCAGCGTTTGGTTCATTTGACTACAATGAATGCCTTTGTAGCCGAGAAGACGCCAGCCGCAATTCTCGCATGATAGAGACCGGCAGGCAAATCGGCTGAACTGAACCGCACGGCATACTCGCCCCCTGGCAATACAATCGATCCATCAAGGAATACCTTCGTCTGAAATCCCGATGAATTGAACAGTTCCAGCATTACAGGCACGGTTTCAAACATTCGAAACGTAATTGTTGCATCGCCAGCTACGGGATTAGGCGTGATGCCTATCATCGGAGCGCCAATAGTATCAAACTTTAACACCGTGATGTTGCACTTCCCCGCTGTTACGAAAGGTGTAACAACTGTATCAGGAACAACGTCGATAAACTGAAGAGAATCTGAAATAAAACCGGATGCATCGACGGTAATATCATTTATGTTAATATCTGGAACAGTAACCAGGAAACGAAGACGTGCAACATCTCCCGATTTCAGTGAATCCAGATCCGAGCCGGTAATAATAACGCTGCCTGGTGTTGATGATACCGACATCTCATCCTCTCGGGAAAGGTATGGAGCATCGATATACTTGAGTGCACGGCCATTGTAGGTAATGCTGATTGTTGCATCGAAAGACTTCAGCCAATACGTGTTGCCTTGATATGTTGCTGCAATTCCCGAATCGAGTTGAATGGGAATAATAACCGTGTCCCCGAGTGTCCCTTTAAGCGTATCGGCAACGAAAAATTGCTGCATGGCTCCAACCTGAATTCCAACTTCAGGTGCATATCCGTAGCCGGTGATGGCCGTTGTATCGCGTGTTTCACATGGTTGCAAGCTGATGGCAATGGAAGATGTATCGATGAATCGCTCAGAGCCGGGGCAAAATCTCAGCGTTATCACGGCTGAATCACCCGGAGAGATACTATCACCCAGCGGTGGCATGCTTGATAAAACGGTAGTGTACAGCGGCAGATCGATAAGACTGTCGATTGTATTACCAACATCACCCGTGTTGTAGATAACCACTGTTCGGTCGGTACAATCAAGAATACGAACGCTGTCGTAAGCCGTTGCCTGCATTATGCTGATTTCCGACTTATAAGCAAGTATCGTCCCCCGATCTCCCGTGGCAATGAGTTTGTAAAGAATTACATCTTCTGTATCAAAGTTGATGCTATCAACTGTAATAGAACTGTTGACGCGGTTGTTTGCAACTGTTACAAATCGAAGCTGACAAAAAGCTGTGCTTGAATCAATGCCGCAGAAATTTTTCAGTGTTACGTTCACACCGCCGTAGGCAGATGGAGACGTAAGCACCTGAGGTGTGTATTGTATGCCGCCAGTTTTTGAAATACATGAATTTGAGAGGAGGGGTGATTGAACATCAAGTAAACGTAGCTGTGTAGTGTCGAAGTCTACGCGCATCATCACGTCAACAACAGATGCATCAACGAATATCGACGAATACACAGGAATGATTAACGTGTCGCACGACACCATTCCAAAGGTGTCGGGCAACGCTCTCTTCGGATCAAACGAGAATGCAAGTCCTCGTGGTTGTGCAAATCCCGCACCAAGGACGAGAACAGTGGTATCAATCCCAGTGCAGGGTTTACTGTAATGCAGAGTAAGTCTCGCAGAGTAGATACGCGGCGCGCGTGGTCGCTGCCTCACTTCAATTTGTATTGAATCTCCAGGAAGGATAGTGATGGGGAATACTGTGGGAGAAAGTATGCTGAACACTCGTTCATCGGGCGTGAATGTAATCGAGTCCAGAATCACGGTATCCTGCTGAGGGTTTGCTGCAATACCCGGAATCTTAACAGTAACGAATCGCTGAACTGGACTCAGCACATCAATTGCTCCCGCAGGGAATTGAATGTTTAGCGGTGAAGGCTGAAACGTTAGCGATCTCTTGCCGATAATAAATGTTTCTAATGTTTTTGACCAAGCGGAGCCTCGGGCCGCAACATGGAAAGCGGCGCGGCATTCAAGTTGTGCTGCATCTGCAGGAGTATTGGGACAGAATGTAATGAATACAGTGTCGCGCTCACCTGGCGGAACATTGTAAGGAACTATGCCACCCGGTGAAAATTTTGAAGTCCATGTAAAAAATTGTGGCTTGCCGCCAGGAATATTTGCTGAGTCGATCCAAATACTGTCAACAGTCATGTCGAACACTTGCGATCCGTTGAAGAGCTCGACAGTACGAGTAACGCAATCGCATGGACGCACATAACCAAAGTTGACGAGCGACAACGGATTCTCAAGTTCTATAATAACTCCACGACCGGTTAAA
>JAGVJW010000157.1 GCA_020050895.1 bacterium
AGGCAACAATACGCGATGCAGTGTTTCTGCCGGGGTCAGCTCGTGAGATCGCGGTATCTGTTTTCTTGAGATCACACGACAACGTAAACGCATCAGTTGCGACGGTCGTGCTAGACGTTGTGGACTCTACCTACCAGATTAAAATGTTGGGAGATTGTGATGCTCAAGGATGGAGCCCCACGGTAGGCAACTATGTGTTTTCCGAAGGCAAGGTGAAGGTGGATGGGAAGGTTCTTGTCAGAGTAACCAATGGCTACTTGTACGATTTTGCAACGAATGTGTTTTTTCCACCGTTGATGTTAAACAAATTCAATGGATTGGGGATGCTGCTCGTAGTTACATCCAGCAGCGGGTTCGTGTTTGCATACGCCTCCAAGAACGATACGCAACAAGGTAGTCAAAGCTTCTTGCAGGTGAACGGAACGGCTTACGACGTAAGTGAGTACCTGAACTGGCTCGAACCCGGATATGCAGTTGAAGGAACAGACAACGTCGTATGCTGGGTTAACCTAGTACGCAGCGATGCATTTGGCGAGAACATTGTGGTGCTCAACGTAAGGAAGTTGGTAGAAACCGGTTCCTATCGCGCTGCGGTAGTAAAAGAGATTATCTTACAAGACCTCTTTTGCAAGTATTCCTACCTAAGCTTACATCCGCGTGGCCTCGATGCGTCGCACATGCTTATATCCATGCACTCCGACGGTGACTACATCCAACGCGCGGCGTGGATTGACCTCACCACAAACTCTATTAAGTGGCTGTCGGACTTCCCATGAGGGAAGCACTTAACCCTCAAGGGCTATGCGAATCTTTTCTTCCACAGAGACCTTTCAGTGCATCCGTCGCCTTGCTCTACTTAACAACTGTCCAAATGGGTCTTGTGTTTGGGGGGTGTGAAATAATTGGGCTGGTCCCGTAAAACTAGACACACAACGTAGTCAATCGTTGTTTGCGAATGTACTCACCTTCGAACACAACTGGTGTTGTGTATCCGAGTGTTGAGTGTAGTCTTCTTCTGTTGTATCGGTTCTCGATGAAGTGCCACACTTCCGTTCTAGACCACTTCTAATGTGGACTTGCGGTCAACTTCGAGTTGGACCGCTAATAGAAGGATGAACAGCGACACGACAAGAAGCAGAACTATGAAAACCCTACATTCTCGAATTCGAGGCTTGCCTTTTTACATAGAAGGTGACAGAAGAAACTAACCCCAAACGATTGAAGACAAAAGAGCATCGAATCCTATGAAGCGACTGGAAGTTGTACGCTTGGTAGATTCCGCTAATAACAGAACAGCCAACATGCTTACTACTAGCACAAGCCGAAACCGCAACGATTAGAACATTGCCAGCAATAGTGTCCGTACTGAAACACTGGCATTCTTAAGTCTCTTATATTACTGAAGTTAAGCCATTACTTCGAATCCCTATGGGTCCGCAGATGATGAATAATTTTATCTTTAGAATACTGAGGCACCGATGTCCATGAAATCTCTTTTACTGTCGCTCATACTCTTCGTTGCGCTGCTTGCCCCCTATCAGATGTATGCTGATACAGGAATTGGCATACAATTCGGTCATCCCGGAACGGTGGGCTTGTCACTAAGATTTGATAATATCCCGATTGGTGCAGCATGGAGGTTTGGAAATAGTGGTTATCTGCACACAACGGTCGACGTGTGGCTTCTCAAAGAAAATCTTGCAGAGCACCTTGATTGGTACCTTGGTCCCGGCGTCGATCTCGGCATTGGAGATCCATTCCTGTTTGCGGCACGTGTACCCGTTGGATTACAGTGGTTCCCGGCGGAAAGGATAGAAGTCTTTGGACAACTCGCTCCAGGATTGCAGATCATAAACAAATCGGCGTTTTACTTTGCTGGTGCCATTGGTATTCGTTTTATCTTGTAAGTATGATGCTATTCCGCCATCTCATGGTCTTCCTGTTCATTTGCGCCAGTCTTGCCTTGCTCATGGCTCAGGATACTTCCACGATGTTAAAACAATGCAGCTGCAGTGTATCGTGGACGAGAAGAGGCGAGGATGCTGTTGTTACGGTAAGCGTGAAAAATGGAACAAAGAAAACGCTTGTTGATCCTGTTGTTCGTGTGAGGTTCTACAATGCCGATAGTGTAGAAGTAGCCTGCGATGCTAAAATGTATTTCACGCGAATAAAGTCGCAAGCCTCTAAACGCCTTGAAGCTCGAATCTGGCAGCTTGTTCCGCAAGATGCCGTCTACGCTAAGGGATCTCTTGATGCTGGGGTGCTCGAGTAAGGTTTTGCGACGATACTGCAATCACCACTGCCGAACGCAAAAATCTACGATTGTTATCGTGCCAACGTTACAAGTCCGCTGCCAATCGGTATGCCTGCCTTGTCATAGGCTGAGAGGGAATACACGCCAACCGGAAACCGGCTCACATCAATAGTTAACCTGCTTCGTCCGGGTTCAAATCTAATTTTCTTTACTACCTTTCCTTCAATCGATGTTACAACCAATTGGGAGCCATCACTTCGTTCCATTTCTGCTTCACCAAGGATAACTTCGATGGTTTCGTTTGCAGGGTTGGGAGTAATGAGAAGGGCGTGTTGCAATGGTGCTTCTTCGACAGATACCGCCGAAAGCGGTACGCGTATTACAGTGCCCCCTTCACCTACAGCCGTTATCTCACCGGCGGTAAGAGCAACGTCAGTGAACTGTGTTGCACCATCGAAGATTGTCCACTGCGAGGTTGGACTAGCACGGTAAATAATTTTACCACTTATGGTTGTTAATGCCGCGCGCCCGGTTGATGCATCGACATCTACCGCAGTAACCATGATGGAACTTTCGGGAATGGTAAGGGGCATGAATGTGTTTCCACCATCTGTTGTAAGGAGTCCTAAACCAAATTGCCCAACGAATAGGCCGATACCAGATGCATCAATGTCACCATCCATAAAAGTTGAACTAACATTCGTTGTGAGTGGTATCCACGTGCTGCCGCCGTCTATTGTCCTTGAAATAACACCACCAGTGCCGCACACGTAGGCCTCATTTGAGCTGACTGCTTCAACGTCAAGCAAACTTGTACCTGCAACCGATCCCACCTGCGACCACGAAGAACCATCGGAAGACACATAGACGTTCTCTCTACCAGCGGCCCAGAACGAACCGTTGAACGAGATGGAAGAAAGAGGAGTTTGATTTGGTAAAGAAATTGAATTCCATGTTGAACCGCCATCCGATGAACGCAGTACAACGCCATCTGCACCGCTGACGCACAAGGTGCTTCCATCCAAATTAGAAGCAATCCCGGTCAGTAATGCAGCACTTCCTGTAGTATGCTGAATCCATTCACCTGTACTAGAGCGTGAATGCACAGCGCCATTGGAACCTACACACCACAGCGTTCCATCGCTGAGTACTAAGTGGTCGAAATAGAAGGGGGCGTTGTAAGCGCCTACCTCGGTAAACGATGTTGGAACTAGTTTCAAAACCCTCACCATTCCATCCTCACCGGTAACAACAGCGGCACCAATGACGGAGGAATATAAAACTCCTTTTGTAGCTACTGTGTCGCCAACATAAACCTGCTGCCAGGTGGAACCATCCTGCGAAACGCCTATTGTTCCATACGCAGAACCCGCGGCAACAAGTGTGTTGGCATCTCGATCGATATTCATGATCGACCCGTAAACGTCCGATAACTGTTGAGTCCACGTAACTCCACCATCCTCGGTACGAAGAATCCCACCATTGATTCCAACCCAACCGCTCTGAGCATTTGTAAAAAGGCAAGAGTAAAATGTGCTGCCTACAGAACCTGTGCGCACCTGCCAAATTGAGGAGCCTGCAGCAAGCGTTGCAATGTATCCATCCTCACCAACGGCTAGGAATGCACCACCTGGCAGAACAGTAACATCGTATAATGTCAAATTAGTTCCTGTATTTGTTGTCTGCCACGTCGCACCCCCATCGCTGGTTTTCATAGCCATACCTCCAGTGCCAACGCTGACTGCGTTGTTACCGGATGGATCAAGAGCGACACCATAGAAGTGCTCGAACGTTCCAGTCGATTTACTTGCCCACGATTGACCTCCGTTCGTCGATTGCAAAATTGTTCCGTCAGACCCAACGCAAATCCCCATTGATGCCGGACCAAATTCGATATCGTTAAGGAGAACAGAGTCGCCAATCTCGGCGAAGGCTGCCTTGAAATCTGGATTCGTCAATTCCGAATACATTATGGTTGCCTGGTCCCCACAAATAAACAGGTAGGGGGCATTGTATTCCACATCGGTGATTGTATATCCTCCGAATGAGTAATTGTCTATCCTGCTGACGTATTGTTGCGACAATGCGCTTGCTACGGCTAGGATATTTGCAATCGTTACAATTAGTGTTTTCATGTTACCACCCTAGTCTACAGTGAGAATAATTGGCGGAAGTGGATCGTACGACCAATACGCCCACCATCTGAGCTTGGCAAAGCTCTTCGTTGTAGTGTAACCATGACTTCTTCCATACACCTGTACGCTCCCCCACGAACCTTGCATTGTTTCGCAGGCTAGCAGAACAAGATCGCGCCAAAAGGGATGTCTGTCGCAGTTGAAGGCTGTTTGTGAAATACCCTTTACATGCTCACCACCTCGCTGCGGAGTATTCCACGATCCGGCGATAAACATGCGTGCCATATTGATCTTCCCCGATGCTCCATGACCAACAAAGGCAAATGTCTTAATACACGGGTTTTCTACTATCGCTTGAAACTCAGTTACAACGAGAGAATCATCTCCAATTACATCATACCCTGCATTTGTAAGTTTTGATACCAACGACTCGTATGCACTTTTCAAAGCGCCGGATCTGCCTCCATACAACTCCTCACCAGAAGATGTCCCTCCCAATATCTCCTTCCAGGTATCCCAAACACTGCCTGCAAGTTTTGAAACGCTTGTACCTTCGTCATCTCCCAGCCCGACAAAAGCCTTTGGCTTCCCAACCGGGGGCAGGGTATCGATAACAGTTACAGGATCGTCGTTTGCCTGTAGCCCCCCATCATTGATGATGCACTGAACAATGGTTGGTTTAGATGCTGAGCGGCGTACAACAATGGATGAACCAGTTGAAGGAATCGGTAATTCGCCAGCGCCTCCGATAATAGACCAGGTATAGGTAAGGCCATCATTGCTTGTGTTAGAAAGAGTATCGCTCGGTGAACAAGTTGTTGGCGTGGATCCGCATACAAGTTTGTATTTGTCAATATCACCAGCACTAACGGACAGAAGAGTGAGATACTCCGGACACAGAAACGGCGCTGATGACTTCCTGATTCCACCAGTCACAGATATAGGCGGACCTTTCTCCCAAATTGGTTCAAGAGGTGTGCACGCATTGCCCGATACCGTTTCAACAACTCCATCAGATTTAGGCTTAAGATGGCTGTACGTGGGTGAAACGTCGTAGGTATACGCATCCCATGTTGGTGTATAATCTGCAGAGTAAATGCGTGATGTTGATACATTGAAGAAAACCGATCCCGACACTTCTTCATCGGGTGCCTTGCCCCCTGCATTTGTTACGCGCAACCGAATTGTAGCTGAAAAAAATTCTGATGGAGGGCAAACCGGCATCTGGTACATTACGGTGTTCGTGCTACCCGCCGAAGCCTGAATTAGAGAGCCAGGACCTTCGAGAGTCCATTCATAGGAAACATCGTCTGGATATGGCCCGCGAACAACCGATGTGTCTTCATCCAAGCAACCGCAAGATTGTTCAAGCAAGTCGGCGTCAGTGACAAGAGCTGAAATTCCGATTACGTCGGCTGGACGCAACTTATCACCAACCATTGGCGTGTCGGGCCAGATCTTAAACGAAGATACAATCTTCATCGCAGGGCCTGCCCGCCACGTTTCACCTGCCTCGCAGCCGGGAATGTAGGCCTCGAAAATCAAAGACGTTTCATTATCAGACGGATCGATCTCGCTGCCATAAATAACCGTGCCTCGAACGTAGTGAGAGCCAGCAGTTGTTGCGGTAAAGTTCTCTGTCGCCGTTACGTCTCGCTCTGTATATGGATTAAGGGTCGACTCATCTTGCGTATAATCGAACACCTTAGAACCCGTTGCATTGGTACCTAGAAAAATCTCCCACCTGACAGCAAATGCATCTGCCATTACATTATCGTTACGAACAACCAGAACAAGCTGGTAGACGCCAACCGTAATTGGCAGAATCTTCAGTTGCTTTGCAACAAAGTCAGTTGCATGTAATGTCGTTATTGCAGTTGTCACCAACAAGAGAACAACGAATAGCAATCTGTTCATGGCTACCCCGACAAAAGTGAAGGGCTAACCTACGAGATATTCAAGAAAAAATTTATCAATTATGAAATTCGGTAGCGTCTCTGCACGAAATTCTTCTGCCATTGCATCCGCCTCTGTATTGAGGCACA
>JAGVJW010000179.1 GCA_020050895.1 bacterium
AATGTAATTCGGGCAAGACGTTTATGCTTTACAACACTCATTTTCAATCCGCGGAAAAGCGTTATCGAAGCCAATACGGGAACAGTTGCTGCAAGAGCTACATGCGTAATCAGGATTGTAAAATACAAGGTCCTGAAAGCCCCCTGACCGTGAAATACTGTGTTGTACGAACCTGTTGTGGAATACAGATGCCACTTGTGCAGCAGGTAGCTAGCGAGAAAGACCATCGAGAGTACAAAGGCGGAAATCATACAAAAGCGATGTAGCCTGATTCGCTTTCGTCTAATGAAACCGAAACCCGTAAGAAGCAAGATGGTACTGGCAGCGTTCAATGTGGCATTTATTGCAGGGAGCTGATCCATGATTTCAATCGTTTCACGTCGGTCGAATCCTCACTATCGAAATATCCAATTATGTTCATGTGTTTGTCTACCGCAGCAAATCGCGTGCTGTGCATAGCAGGCTCGCGGGGGTCCATTAGTGCAAAACCTTTTGCAGAAACACTTCGCACCGAATCTATGGGCATCCGAATCATCCACCACGTTCCATACTTCGCACCAAATCGTTGTGAGTATTCGCTAAGTACCGAAACTGAGTCATTATCTGGATCCGTTGATATCGATACAAATTTCAATTTATCGCCATATTCTTTTTGCAAGCCAGCCTGAACACCGTTCAGTTTTGGACAAACGCTCATGCAGCTGGTGAAAAAGAATGAAGCAATCCATGCGTGACCTTTCAAATCTTCACTCCTGAACTCATTTCCCCGTTGATCTGTCCCCGAAAACATCGGAGCGGTCTTCGGTGGTATGCCTTGTTGTTCAATCTGAGATGCATCATCGTTTGAACAAGCAACAGCAAGGAATACAAGAAGACAAGCTGCCGCCATGCCGTGAGACAAGCCTCGTCTTAGTAAGTGTAATGCCATGTTTCAAGGAAGTTGAGCGCAAACACAAAAACGCTAAACAGGAATACCGGGACATATACTGCAATGCGGATCAAGTGATTGTCGAACTTCAAGTGCATGAATATGTACATCACGCACATCACCTTGATGATTGCGATGACTACTCCGATGGTCACATGCAGGATGTCTCCTATCATGCCCCATGTATGTGGAAATTCGAGCGCCTTTGCTGCAACTACCGTTAAAACTGTTAACACACAGAGCGTATAAAATACTCTCATGTATGAAGGAATAACATTGGCATGATCGGTTGACATGATATACTCCGTTGCAGATCAGTGATGAGGAATTGCAGCGTGATACGGAATCATAAGGTACAAGGCTGGGAAGATGAAGATCCACATGAGGTCTACAAAGTGCCAGTACAATCCAAGAGTTTCAACCTTGCGCGGGAATGGATAACCCTTTTTCGAAAACGAACGCATCCACATGAATCCCATCGGAATCATCCCTGCAATAACGTGCAGGGCGTGAAATCCCGTCATCAAAAAATAGAACGAAAAGAAAATTGTGTGATGCTCCTGTCCGGGAAATAATCCATCGTAAAATTTGGCGCTGTATTCGAACCACTTTACAGTGAGAAAGCCAAAACCTCCGCAAAGCGTCAATCCAAGAAACAACCTGAATAATCCCCTGTTGTTGTGCTCAAGGTGGTAAATCGATAACGCCATGGTAAGCGAACTGGCAATAAGGATGAATGTGTTCAACAATGCAAGTGGCCAGCTAAGATGTGCGGAACCCTGACCAAACACATCATAATTGGTGTTGCGTAAAACGATGAATGCACCAAAAAACCCGGAGAAAAACATGAGCTCCGATGCGAGAAAAATCCACATCAGAAGCTTTCCGTGCGGAATCCTCGTTACCGGTTCGTGGGCAAGACTTAAACCAACCGACATACTGTCACCATTTAAATTGATTGTTCACGTTGTTAAACTTTGTCGATAATCAACAAAACCAGTACTCCCATCAATGCGGCATACGATGTTAGCAGTAGCCTACGGGCAGACCGGTGCTGTGGGCGGTGCAAGAACTGAATGGATTCAATGCAAAGCCAGATGCCTAATCCTAAAGCACCCAACATATATACCAATCCGGCTAAGTCAAGCAAGAATGGCACAATGAATGTCACAAGCGTGAGAACTGAATACACCACGGCTTGAACGGCAACCGACCTTCCTGTTCTGTCATTAACTGCATGCATTACAAATCCACCATCACGATAATCGTGTCGGTACATCCACGAAAGAGCTAAAAAGTGCGGTAATTGCCAGAAAAACAAGATGGCAAAGAACGACCACGCTTCAACTTCCAACGTCCCCCGTACGGCTGTCCAACCACCTGCAAACGGCAGTGCGCCGGGAATACCACCAATCAGTAGCGATAGCGTGCTTCTTTTCTTCAAAGGCGTGTATACAACAACGTACACAAGCCATGTGAGTATTGCCAAAAGGAAAGTAACTATGTTTACATTCAACAGCATCACGGCTCCGAGAGCCGTCAGCACAGATCCAAACACAGCAGCTTGTGAAACTGTAATTGATCCTGATGGAAGGGGGCGTGTAGCCGTCCGCTTCATCATGGCATCTTCTTTACGTTCTGCAATGTGATTAAACACGCAGCTACCAGCACTTATCGCTACGGTGCCAATCATTGTAAGAACAAAGTGTATCCAGTTGCCGCTAATGCCCACATAATCAATAAACGATGTAGGAATGGCAACGTAATAGCCAGTCAGCGTTGTTAACGCAACCATTTGCGTTATGCCAGGCTTCGTTAGTTCATAGTAATCGCGAAGAACAGAAGATGCTGTTTGTTCAATTGATTTCGAAAGAGCCTGTACGGATGTTTGCGTTGGGTTCATGGTCTGCTCCCTCCAACAAACATCGCCTGATGAACGCCCTCTGTTTCAGGTTGCTGTTTACCCCCAACTGCATACATCAGCAGGGTGTTCATCGCCAGCAAAGCCACACCAAACATCACATGGAGTGTGGTGATGATTTCGTTGCGAAATGTTTGCAACACCAGAACACCAAGAGTGATTTGAGCTACAACAAGAACGCATCCAATAAGAGCTATGCGTACTGCGTTCGGCAGCAGCACCTGGCCGCCCCTGGTTGCGCTTCTCATTGCAACCCATTGCATTACCACCATAAGCGCAACTGCATAGGCAAACGTTCGGTGAAAAAAGTGAATCAGAACTTGCGGCTGCTGCAGCAAATCGGAACTCGGAAAAAATCCCTCGTTGCTCCACTGAGGCCAGGAAAGGCTTGCGCTCCAGGCATGGTTGTGGCGTGTTAACGCGCCTAGGAGGAACTGAATGAAACTGAAACCCCATGTTGTAAATATAATTACTTTCAGCGTGGGACTCGGTGCGGCATTATCTGTAGTTCTTGCTTCCTGTCTCCTTACTGTGAGAAACGCGATTCCAATCACAATCATGAAGAAGACCTCAGCCAGAACTCCATGAATGGTTGATGTCCACCAAGGCAGGTTGTTCCTAACAGTGTACCCTCCGAATGCTCCCTGCAGGCAGACTGCTGTAAATGCAGCAAGGGACAGCCATAAAATGCGAACGTGTCCTAACGTTTTTGCGCAGCGATATAAAAAGTAAGAAAACGCAATTGCCAGGGTAATCATGAACAGTTCCATGAATCCACCCGACATCGGATTCAATCCCACGAGTGCAGATGCAACGGTGGCAAATACGAATGCCGCAAACGTGATGATGATTCCATTTGGCCGATGTCCTCGGGGAGTGGCACGATAGGATATTACGAGCATGATAGTTGTAACTATACCAACAATCGTTGCCAACAACCGATGTCCATGTTCCCAAAAACGGTCTCCCTGCCACAACCACTCGGATGGCTTGTAGGAAATCATCGCCGATGCGTTCGACGTCGGCCAATCTGAAAACGCCATTCCGCTATTCGTTGAATTAACATGCCCTCCCCACACAATGAGAGTAAATGTTAACACACTCAGCAGAGTGCTGATACGATGCAGATGAGTCATCAATCGACGGCAACAGTGTGGTGATGAACAGATATGGCCTTGCCAGGTTCCCATTGCGGCCAGTAATCCAGTTCGCGGTCTGCCACGCTATACTCGTATGGCCCGCGATAGACCGTGATGTCTGAATCAAAGTTGCCGTGTCCCGGATGTGGCGGAGCTGCCCATTCAAGTGAATTAGCACGCCATGGATTTCGGGTAGCTTTTTTGCCAAAAAACAACGAATAAAGAATGTTGCCGACGAGCATCAGTTGTGCAAAACCCAATAACATTGCACCATACGTGATGATTATGTTCATTGGATGCATTCCCTTAAGGAAATCGTAAACGTTGGGATCGTAGATGCGTCGCATATGGCCGCCCAAGCCCAGCACGTGCATTGGGAAAAAGCAAACGTTGAAGCCGATAAAAGTCCAGAATAAATGACGCCGACCCCATGTTTCGCTCAGCATCTTGCCAAACATCTTTGGAAACCAGTAGTACAAACCTGCGAAGATGCCAAAGAGCGATCCACCGAATAGCACATAGTGGATGTGAGCAACAATGAAGTATGTATCGTGAATGTAAATATCAACCGGCGCCGATGCCATGAATACACCCGACAAACCGCCGATAATAAACATGCTTACAAAGGCAAGGGCACTAAGCATGGCCGCGGAATAATGGATATCGCCCCTCCATAACGTCCCCAGCCAGTTAAACACCTTGATAGCCGATGGAACGGCAATTACAATTGTAGAGAGCATGAAGGTTGTACCAAGCAAGGGATTCATGCCGGACTGAAACATGTGATGTCCCCACACAATGAATCCCAGACCACCAATACTTGCAATAGCAAATATCATGGCCTTATAACCGAAGATCGGTTTACGCGAGAATGTCGAGATAACATCACTCACAACACCCATTAACGGAACCAGCATGATATACACTGCCGGGTGTGAGTAGAACCAGAACACGTGTTGGAACAACACTGGTTGGCCCCCTCCAAAATATTTCGAAGACGTAACCAGATTATCGGGAAGGAAGAAACTTGTGTGTAGGAAATTGTCAAAGAATAACATCGCCAAGCCGCTTGCCAACACAGGAGTTCCCAACACTGCAAGAATAGCCGTAATAAAGATTGCCCAAATGGTAAGGGGCATATCAAACAATCTCATCCCTTTGGCACGCTTGTTTAGAATGGTAGTGATGTAGTTGACACCTCCCATGATAGAAGAAAACCCAATGAGGAATACCGCTATCAGCCAAAGCGTCTGTCCGGTAAACGTGAACGCGGGATATCCTGTCTGCGCAGCAAGGGGCGGGTAACTCGTCCACCCGGCAGCAGCGTAGCCAGATGGAGTAAAAAATCCCGTGAGAATGATGAGTCCTGCCGGCGGCAACAGCCAGAACGACCACATGTTCAGACGCGGCAGCGCCATATCGTTGGTGCCAATCATGAGCGGGATACAGAAGTTCCCGAACATTCCCACAGCTAATGGGATGATCACAAAGAAGATCATGATTGAACCGTGCATCGTTAGCAACTGTGCAAAAAACTCCGGCGTGATGATGCCATTTCCCGGTTCTGTTACCCAGGTGCTGGGAAGCAGCGAGCCAATTACCGGTATCGGCTTACCAGGAAATGCAAGCTGCCATCTGATAATCAATGCAAACGCACCACCAATGAACAGGAAGATGAACGATGTTAGCATGAACTGCTTCGCTATCACCTTGTGATCTGTAGAAAAGAGGTATCGCCGATACCACGGAAGGACATGATGATGTGCTTCTTCGTGCACGTGCTCGTGCGATGGTGAATGGGCGATGGCTTCGGTACTCATGACATTACCTTAATTGCACAATTGTTATCGTTATTTACATTGTCGCTGATGCAGTGGTATCTGCAGCGGCTGGTTCTTTGGCAACGGCTGCATTCATCCCCTTCATTTCCGCTGATTTCTGATCCAGCCACGCATCATAATCGGCATCAGAAAGCACCTGATATTCGGCACGCATTGCATAGTGTCCGCTGCCGCAGAGTTCTGCGCACGCAAGCTCGTATTTACCCGTTTTGAAAATGTTGAACCAGATGTTCATCCATGTTCCGGGAATCACATCCTGTTTTACACGGGCGTGGGGAAGAAAGAATGAGTGCAGGACGTCGATTGTTGAACCACGCACTATCACATTGGCGTTGACGGGTACTCTGAACTGATTTTCAACCATGAAGTCATCAGCGCCTGCGGGGTCCAGAGAGTCGCGGCCAAAAGGATTTGTTGCCGACATATCTGCGCGTGCCGTTCTGTCGGTGTATGCATTGCGTCCGAATTTCCCATCAGCTCCTGGATACAAAAACATCCACCCGAATTGTTTACCGAGCATCAGGATTTCAACGTCGGGCTTTGGATTGCGATTTGAGTACTTCGTTACTTCCCAAATCTCATTTGAATACAACCCGATACCGGCAAAGAGAAGCGTAGGAAGTATGGTCCACACAATTTCCAGGATGTTGTTTCCATGATAATTGTATCCGCGATGACCTTCCCGATTGCGATACACGATCATGAAGATTGCCATCAGGCCAAAGGTGAGAAAGAAAATTCCCACAGTCACCCACCAAATGATGGCAAACAAAGCATCGAGCTCACCACCAAACGTTGAAATATTTTCGGGAAACCACCCTAAAAAATCGAATACACTCTTCATTTCAACTCACCCTCTGTGAACGGTACAAATCTTGAAGCGGTCGCCTCGCGGATCGCTGCTACTTCATCCGGTGTTACGGCGGGTGCTTTGTTGCCGAAAGAAGAGCGGACAAACGTGAGAACGTCTGCAATCTCCTGGTCGCTTAGCTGATCTTTCCAGGACGCCATCTGTCCGTTGATATGCGCGCCAGCACGCTCAATGGGTCCACGGAATCCGTGCAATACAATCCGTATCGGAACCGATGGATCTCCCTGAACAAAGGCAGATCCTGCCAATGGTGGGATGTTATTACCAGGAACACCCTTGCCGCTGCCTAGGTGGCAGGCAGCGCAGATGCGGCCATAGACGACCTTGCCCGGGCCCCCTGCCTCTGCAGTACCGGGCGCTGCTGCACTGGCGTTCGGGTCCACCCAAACTGGGTCATCGCCATACTTGGTAAAAAATCCGTCGAGATTACAACTACTCAATGCAGCAGTCAAAAACACCAAGCCCGCTGCACGCACAAAAAAACGCGTTACTAAGAACATGAAATGATCTCAGAGTGGATACGACCTACATTCTTGGTTGAAAAGCGTCCGAAAATACATTCTTTCACAAAATATCACTATGCAATTACCTGCGATTGAGAAACCATGCCGTTGTCTGGGCTATTCCATGGTCGATTCCTGTAGCAGGTTTCCATCCGGTAAGCGCACTGAACCGCGCAAACGATCCACGTGTGATTGGCGGATCGCCAACCTTTGGCGGACCATTTTCCACCTCACAGGGCAACGTCGCATCATCAGCATGGATGTGCTCGTGCAACATCCTGACAACTTCGTTCACGCTGGTTTCCGAGTTTGCACACAACATAAACGTTCCGTTTAACGATCGTTCAGTTGCGATAAGGTTTGCTCGAACAACGTCGCTTACATAAAGATAATCCCGCAACTGCTCGCCATCGCCATGGATAGTTGCAACAGAGCCATTCAGGAATTTATTGAGAAAGATTCCCACTACACCGCTTTCGCCAAATGGATTCTGTCGGGGACCGTATACATTGGTGTACCTAAACACGGTAATGCGCATGCCATGAGAGGTCCTGAAATATTCAGCGTAATGCTCCATGGCAAGCTTTGACACGCCGTACGGCGATATAGGCCTGGTTGGATGCGTTTCGTCAGCGGGTATCGTTAGAAAATTACCTAGCACAGCAACGCTCGATGCCAACACGCAATGGTGAACATGTGTTCTACGGGCCGCTTCCAACAGCCGAACAGAACCAAGGATATTCACCTCTGCATCGTGAAGGGGCTTATCCACACTTACACGAAGCTCCATATGCGCAGCATGGTGATTCACTACGTGGAATTTTTCGCGCTCAAACAACTCGTCGATTTCCGGAGAAGTGATGTCCATTTTGATAAATCGCGCACCCTTTGGTACAAACTCTTCCCGCCCAGTTGTTAGGTCATCGACAATCACAACATTGTGTCCGGCACTCACGTAAGCATCTGCAATGTGCGACCCAATAAAACCAGCCCCGCCGGTAATAAGTATCTTCATGAGTTAATTGTCGGTAGCTTATAGTGAATGATAAAATTTAAACAACAGCCCCAATGTCAGTTCTGTAATATTTTCCTTTAAAATCAATTGTTTTACATGCCGAATAAGCACGTCTCCTCGCTTCATCCAGTGTATCGGCAATAGCAGTCACTCCCAGTACTCTTCCACCATCGGTAACCGTCTCACCTCCCCTGCTCTTCGTTCCCGCGTGAAACACACGGATGCTCGCATCTTGCTCCGCTTCTTCGATACCGGTGATTACATGCCCCTTTTCATATGCATCGGGATATCCGGCAGATGCCAGGACGACGTTAACGGCAACACCGCGTGCCGTGCTGTTGATGGAAGATGTATCGACGGAGCCTCTCGCGGCAGATGCAAGCAATGCAGCCAGATCGGCATCGAGCACCGTCAGAACTGCCTGCGTTTCCGGATCGCCAAAGCGAGCATTGTACTCAACAACGAATGGATTCCCGCTGTCGTCAATCATGAGACCGCAGTACAAGCATCCAACAAACGGATTGCCTTCGGCTGCCATTCCTGCAATCGTGGGTTCAATTACGTTATTTATAACTTTTCTTAATATTGAAGCATCAAACCATGCAACCGGTGCGTATGCTCCCATCCCACCGGTGTTCTTGCCGGTATTGCCTTCGCCGATGCGCTTATGATCTTGCGAGGGGGCAAGCACTACGTAGTTGGTTCCGTCGCACACGGCGAAGACACTTGCTTCGCGCCCCCTAAGAAAACCTTCGATAACAATTCCAGCGTCACCAAACGCACCGTGCGCCATGTCAGCGATAGCGCGCTCGGCAGCATCGCGAGTCTCGGCAACAACCACTCCCTTGCCTGCCGCGAGGCCATCGTATTTAATAACAACTGGCATTTCGTGACCGTCGATGTACTCCATAGCTGCCTGTGTGACGGCTTTCGTACCTGCTTCATTATTGATGGCATTTTGTGGGGAGCCTTCGTCGGGAAATAAAAATTTTTTGAAGGGGGCGGTAGGAATGTTGTGACGACGCATGAATTCTTTTGCGAAGCTTTTCGACGTCTCGAGAGCTGCTGCCCGTTTCGAAGGGCCGAATACATCAATACCCCTACTCCTCAGGTTATCGGCAAGACCCTGCGCCAGTGGCTGCTCCGGTCCAATTACAACCAGCGAAACACCCTGGTTCTTGCACCACAACGCAATTCCCTCGGAATCATCCGCGTCAACGTCGACGATCTCGGCAACCCTCCCGATCCCCGGATTTCCGGGAGTACACCAGAGCCTATTACATGAAGCCGAATTTCTAAGATTGCTAGCCAATGCATGCTCCCTCCCACCGGAGCCGATTAAAAGAATGCTCTCAAGCATTAGGCAAATGTATGAAAGTGCCAAGTGCCATGTGCCGATCGCCACTACGTGGCGCGTGCCAAGTGCCAAGGATCAATAGTAATCATTTTTATTAATACACCTCTAGACCCTCATAATTATTCTGTCTGCCGTCATCTCCAGAACAATTTGAGAGTAGTTGAACATCGAAACCCTGCTTCTGCAACCTGTAGTGCTGTAGAGTATTTGTATGGTTGCATCGCACTTACTTATTCCCCACATTGCCTTTATGGTAACATCAGCCGGTTATCAGTATATGTTCATCGACACTTGGCACTTGGCACCTGGCACTTGGTACCTGGCACGCTCCACGAAGTGGCACCTGGCACTTGGCACGCGCCACGTAGTGGCACCCGGCACTTGGCACGCGCCACGTAGTGGCGATCGCCACTGCTTGGTCTCAAATGCGTAGTATGTAATTGAATTTATAAACTCGAGACTGCCGTATGAAAAT
>JAGVJW010000017.1 GCA_020050895.1 bacterium
CCGGCGTTTCTCCCGGCGTTTCTCCCGGCGTTTCTCCCGGCGTTTCTCCCGGCGTTTCTCCCGGCGTTTCTCCCGGCGTTTCTCCGGGTCGTGGTGCGAAACTATTTCATCTAATCGTTAAATAACTGAAGTACTTGATGGGGCGGATATTTTACAACCAGCTTGCCTACCATATACACGTAAAATTGAATCGCAGGGTTTGCTGCGTTGAGATGGACACAGAGAGATTCGGATCTAAATAACTGCAGAATATGAGCGTCAGCAACCGAACAACCCGGATTATCTTACATTAATCGTTATAAATCGCAGCTGTGGTATGTGCCTGCGTCTTTGATTCAGGTTATTCTTCCTTGATTAAGAGCTTTAAGAGTGTAAAATGAAACAATCACAAGACATTGGAGCAATCATGAAAAATCTAGTCTTGCTTGGGCTGTGCGTGTTCGTGCTGAGTTCTTGCTCAGAACAAGCAAACGGTCCTGATCAGAGCCAACTCGGAAAGGGATGGCTTGGTTCGATATTGGTTGTAAGCGACATGGATGAATTGATTGATGACGTGGATACAACTAACGTTAGGGGTCTGGTGATACTCGAACAGGAGTATGCTGAAATTAGGGATTGGGATAGTTCGCGTAATGTCCCGGTTTGGACTGGTCACGAAGCGAGAGCATATTTCCATCCATCTATTGATTCATCAGTTTCAATTGGCGACATTGAAGTTAATGGAGTGTCGCTTGACATTGGTGGATTTGGCTTCGCCTATGGAATAGACGGCATTGGTCTGCAATCGTATTTCGATTTGGGGTCTTCAACGAATTCAATTAAAAAGGGAACTCCGGACACAGCCTTAGGTATTCTGGACACGAGCGTATCATTTCAACAGAAGGTTCGGTTTGTTGGGCTCAGCAGGGGAGACCAGATTGACATATCCGCTGGTAAAACTTTTAGCTTTGTTGGTTATGGCGGATATATGCAACTCCTTATTACAATTTCTAAACCAGATGACCCAAATGAATCTGGTGGTCACTCATATTCAAAAATTTTTGATGGAGCTGGCAGCATTTCTCTGAATTCAGGAGACTTATCGAACATAGTCTCAGGCAAAGGAGATGTTACGGTTACAAAGTGGGAACCTAAGATTCTGAATACGACAAATGGGAAAAAGATTGCCTTTGTTGCAAAGACTATACACACCGTTTCTGTGGAAATCCGTGACTAGTTAGGGGCTGTTGCAATAAGAATTGAAACAGCGAGTGAGAAATCTCCCGGCAATTCTCCCGGCGTTTCTCCCGGCGTTTCTCCCGGCGTTTCTCCCGGCGTTTCTCCCGGCATATCACCCAGAACTTAAATTGTTATACCTCAAAACATGGAGGGTTCAATCACTCGAAAAGTACTCCTTGAAGGGAGCATGGTTACCCGTGACCCGTCTTATCCGCAGCACTCGCTACTGAGGGGGGGAACCGAGCGCGACGAGAAGCGCGGACGCAAGTGGCAGTTCCTTTCCACACACATGGCCCGCAAGACTTTCGTAACGTTGTCGCTCGAGCGAGGTATGCGTCCAGAGGTGTTGTTGTCCTTCACAGGTCATCGTAGCTTCAAGACCATGAAACGCTACATCGCTCACACGGAGAAGTTGAAGAAGGAAGAGATGGATAGGGTGTGGGGGTGAACTCAAATCGAACACAAGTTGCACGAATCGTCTTTCGACGGCAGAACACAAAAAAACAATGCTAGAATATTCAAACTGAAATTCCGCTTTCACTCTTATATGTCGCCATCAGAATCTCATCTGTTTTGGCTGAGGAGAACCCCATCATTTCCAATAGCTGAGCTTCAACCAACAATCGCAACGCTATTACAGTATCGATGAAATACGGCATTCGTATTTCCATATCGTTTTCAGATTCGTCGAGAACGTGAGCATAATCATGATGTGCTTGAACAACGTTTCGGATCCAACCTTCAATGTTCGGTTCGGGTATCCACCGCTTAACGAAGTTATCACCTCGTTGCTCTACGATCTCTTTCAAATGTTCTCGTAATGACCATTCATTAGCCATATAAAGTTTTGAACGCATTGCAGTTGCGAGATCTTCACTCGTTTTTTCAAGTAGGTACGGGTATAAAACATCGTCAACTAGACATCGAAAATCACGTTTATCCAAAAATCGTCTCTTAGTACCGACCTTCTTTCGAAAGCCCTCCAACGACTGCACGTACGTGAAGAACTCACTTTGTAAAAATGAATCTCTGCCTCGACTTGCTATTGCAAAGTAAAGATGATAGGCAGATCCAAATTGTTCAGCACCATCAAACCACTTACGTAGAGTTTGAGCAAACGTTTCCTCAATGTTCTTAATGGTGAAATAGTTCCTTCCACCTCGGCAATACTGCCGCGGGACTGCACTTGATTTGACAGCTGAGTTGAGTCCAAGTACCTTAATCCAGGTGGATTCTTCTTCGGATAATCCTTCCGTCTGAAGTTGGATTGAATAGTAGTCTGATCCCGGCTTGAATTGAGGTAGAGAAAGTTAAGGGTAATTTTAACCATTAACTGAAGGAGTACAGAACATGGGTTCACAAGGAGTCAGGCGTAAGAATGATCCGGATTTCAAGAGAGAAGTGGTACGAGTTGTGCTTGAGAATCCAGATAAATCGAAGGCGCACATAGCGAGAGAACTTGGGATCGACCCCAAAGCGTTGTACGCATGGATGCAGGAATACCGCAAACACGATGATACCGCATTCCCTGGGAACGGAAAGAATACCGATGAGGTTGCTGCATTGCGCCGCGAACTCAAGCTGGTAACGCAGGAGCGCGACATACTAAAAAACGCGATCAGTAGCGGGCTTCCTTCTCTCAACGGCCGAGATGAGATACTCCTTTATTGAGCAACATCGCTCACGGTGGCCGGTTGTATTGCAATGCAGAGTGCTGCAAGTGTCGCGGAATGCTTTCTATGCGTGGACTGATCCCGGCTTGAATTGAGGTACAGAAAGTTAATGGTTAAAATTACCCTTAACTTTCTGTACCTCAATTCAAGCCG
>JAGVJW010000240.1 GCA_020050895.1 bacterium
TAAAACAAATGTACCCAGTTGTATTCGACGGACCGTGCATGACGCAGATCATCAAAGATCATTTGGCTTCGAAGTTCTTGCTTCATTCGTGACCAAAAGGATTCCATCGGTGCGTTATCATAGAAGTTACCAACACCGGTGGCGTCGATGCTCTGCAGAATATTTCTCTTGGCAAGTTCTGTTCTGAAGATATCGGCGTTGTACTGGCTTCCTTGGTCTGAATGAAAGATTAATGGGTCTGTAGGCAATGAGCGTCGCAGATGACATACCTGATCCAATGCATGCAACAATGTTTTGGTCTGCATGGAGTGCGATACTGTGATGCCAAGGATACGTCGCGAGCATAAGTCCATAATTGCATCAGCATATGCTTTGCCGTTGTGGCACGGAAGTTCCGTGAAATCGCTTACCCATACTTTATCAGGATGTTGAACATCAAACGCACGCTGCAACAGGTTTGCTGCCGGTGCTAATGTTTGCGACGAGTCTGTTGTTGGCCGATAAAGACGCTTTGCCGTCACGCGAATGCCAACATTGCGCATCATACCCTCAACGGTCATGCGTGTGATTCGCGTGCCATCTCTGCACAGCTCTCGTCTCATGCGTGGACTGCCGTACGTGCCGTTACTCCAGGCATGGATGCGTTGGATATTCTCGGTGATCCGCTGATGCCGTAACGTACGTGCTGAGGGCTTGCGTTTCAGCCATGCATAGAATCCCTGGCGTGTTACCCCCAATACTCTAGCCATCACACATACCGGCCACTTCACCCGATGATCTCGCATAAAACGGCGGCTTCTTCATTTCGGGCGTTGACTGAAGATACCGCGGCCTTCTTTAGGATGTCTCGCTCCATTCTCAATGCGCGATTCTCACGCTCGAGTTCCTTGTTGCGCTCTTCGAATGTTGCGCTCCGATTTCTCAGTCTCTCGCACTCCCGCTGCTGCTATCCACTTGTTGAGGGTATCGATATTCACTCCCGCCTGCCGCGCTGCTGTGGCCACCGGCAACCTCCGTTCCATAACTAAGGCAATAGCTTCTCGCTTGAATGCCTCGTCGAGGCGCATTCTTCGTTTCTCTTTTTCCATGATTTCTCTCCACTGATGTATGTGATGGAGATAAAGTCTACTGTCAATCAAACGGGGGGAAGGTCCCACTGTTTCCCCCCTGTGAAACTCTTTGAGGTCCCGACCGGATTTGCTACTCAAACAGTAAGTATCAACTGGTTAAAGGGCTTACACCACCTTAAAATCATCCAACTGACGGTCTTACTGACGGTTTCCTGTCGGTAATGATTAGAAATGAGACACCGAGCATACGATAACGGTCACAGCCTAGTAACTCATTACGTTAGTGCCTTAAAAATGAGAACTGCAAATATACGACGATGGGCAAAAACGACCGATTTCTATCGGAAAACGTGGGTTTTGGTAAAAAATCCCCCCGAACGCTGTTTCCCGAGCACATTCATAAAGGGCGAACGATTGTCAACGACCGGGTTGTGCCACAGTATCGTACAACTTTTATGCCGGTGGAGTATACGGTGGTGCACGCTACACGCGTGCTGTTTTCATCGTTGCCCAGAACGACTCCATCGGCGCGTTGTCGTAGCAATCACCAGACGAACCCATGCTGCTGAGAAAGCCACGCTTGTTAAGCATGTCTTTGAAGTCATTGCTGTTGTATTGTCCTCCCTGATCTGAATGAAAGATGATCTCCACGTCAGGTTTGCCGTTGATCAGTTTGCGTGCATGAAGCGCTTTGTAGAACGCAGTGATCAGTGTTCCGGTGTGCAGCGAGGTTGATACGAGTATGCCAAGTATTCGATGCGATGCCTGGTCCTTCACTGCAACGGCGTAGACCTTCTTGCCTATCGCTGGAAGCTCCGTGAAATCACTCAGCCACAGCTCATTCAGTTCTGTGCGCGTGAACTCACGCTCAACAAGATCCGGTGAAGGGTTGTGCGTGTCGGAGGAGACGGCTGCGTTGTTCCGTGCACCGTAAACGATTGTTTGCACTGCACCTTCAGGCTCATTACCTTCATCAGTCGTCGCACACGATCCTTGCCAACAGTACGACCGTTCTTTCGCAACTCTTTAGCTATCCATTCAGCTCCGTACGTGTGTCCGGTTGCTTCGTGTATCTCTCCAATGAGTGGCATGAGCTCTGTATCCTGTGCCTTGCGTACACTGATGTGGCCTCGTGTCCACGTATAGAACGCATTCCGCGACACGTGCAGCACTCTGCATTGCAAGACAACCGGCCACCGTGAGCGATGTTGCTCAATGCAGCCCGCTTCTCGTATCTCATTTCGGCCGTTGAGAGAAGTACCGATCGCGTTTTTTAGTATGTCGCGCTCCTGTGTTACCAGCTTGAGCTCGCGACGCAACGCAACAACCTCGTCTGTACTTTTCCCGTTGCCGGGAAATGCGGCATCATCGCGCTTACGATGTTCCTGCATCCATGCGTACAATGCCTTAGGGTCGGTCCCAAGCTCTCGCGCTATTTGTGCCTTCGACTTATCCGGATTCTCCAGCACTACTCGTACTGCTTCTCTCTTGAAATCCGGATCATTCATACGTCTGACTCGTTGTGAACCCATGTTCCGCACTCCTTCAGTTAATGGTTGAAATTACCCTTAACTTTCTCTACCTCAATTCAAGACGGGATCAGTAAGTGAAACGGTTCGATCAAGTACTGAGATCGTTGGGAAGACTCGACGTCGGCAGTTCAGTACGTCTTACATTGATCGGATATTGAAGGAGTTGGATGATGCTCCTCATGGAGAAGCAAGCAAGATTCTTCGGAGAGAAGGCCTATACAGTAAACAGGTTGCTAAGTGGAGAAAGCAGCGTGTAAGCGGTGTGACAACCAAACGCGGGCGAAAAGCAGAAGCGTCTGTTGATCTGAAGAAGCGTGTCGAGCAGCAACAACGTGAGAACGCTCGCCTTCAGCGGAAGCTGATGCAGGCAGAGAAGATCATCGAGGTCCAAAAAAAAGTTGCGGAGTTGTTGGGCGTGATCCTGCCGAACGACGAGGTGCAGTGATGGAACACGTAGAGTTGTTGGTAGCGGTCGTTGGTGTGCGCAGCGCATCTCAGAGTTTGTGTGTGCCTCGATCTACCTACTATGCGAGGAATGCCGCACGCATGCGGCCTGTTGTTCCGGAAGCGAAGCAGCGACCGCCTTCTGTGCGCCGACTCACTGATGAAGAGAAAACAGAGGCTCTGGAAGTTCTCACCTGTGAAGCATATGTCGATCGATCACCGGCATCGATCGTTGCCAGCCTGCTCGACCTCGGGAGGTATATCTGCAGCGTACGCACGCTCTATCGGTTCCTGGCGCTGTTTGTGATTGTGATGGAACGCCGACGTATTGCACGGCATCCTGCGTACAGCAAACCCGAATTACTCGCTATGGCACCGCGTCAAGTGTGGACGTGGGATATCACGAAGCTCAAAGGTCCGAGCAAGGGCATCGTGTACAACCTGTATGTCGTGCTCGATATGTACAGTCGCTACGTCGTAGGTTGGTTGTTAGCGCACCGTGAACAAGATGTTCTTGCAGCAGACTTGATTGAAGGTGCATGTGTACGCGAAGGCATCAGTGCCCAACAGTTGACCATCCATGCAGACAATGGCTCATCGATGAGGTCATCGACGGTCAGCAGTTTCTATGATCGACTCGGAATCTCTCAAAGCCATTCGCGGCCATATTGCTCCAACGACAACCCGTACAGCGAGAGTCAATTCAAAACCATGAAGTATTCACCGGAGTTTCCGGAGAGATTTGACAGCATCGAAGAGGCGCGTGAATTCTGTACAGCATTCTTCGATGATTATAACAACAGCATGTATCATTCAGCTCTGGCAATGCTGACGCCGGCAATGGTGCATCATGGAAAGGCCAATGATGTCATTGAACAACGACAGGCTGTTCTTACTCAAGCGTACTCAGCTCATCCGGAGAGATTTGTAAAGGGAATGCCAACGCATAAACCCGTACCCGATGCCGTCTACATCAACAAACCGATTGATGATTCAAATAGGGTCGTAATTTCATGAACACAAGTGTCCAAATTTTATTGGCAGGTTCCGATCTCAGATACCGGAATCTTTCGTTCTAGGTCCTCTCGAAGAATCTTCACCTTCTCTTCCGGTGTGAAATTCTTCCGACGCTTCTCTGCTGACATCGCTGCTCCTTTGATTGCGATTCAGCATCAAACTATTGCTTACTTTTTACTCTTGGAAGTCCTACTTGATCAGAAGCAGTTCAGTTATCGGGTTTCCAAGAGTAATTAAATGCGATGAGATTGATCCTTTCAGAAGGTCTCGATTCGCTTGCAAAAAAGCCGCGCTAATGCCACCTATGAAAGAAGCTCCATACGAGGTACCACTAAAAACTCTCTCACTAGAGGACATAGACAGCTTGATCCTTGGCACTAAAAAGTCAGCTGCTGCACCACCATTGGAAGCCCACCACCATTGTTCATCGGATTTGCGCGTTTTGACGCTGCCATCTGTTGACAAAGAGCCTACTGCGAATACATCTGGATGAGAAGCCGGGAACTGAATATCAGCACCAGTATTTCCGACCGATGCCACCAAAATTCGCTCTTTGCCAAATTCATCTAATCTCGCGATAATGGATTTCGTTCTTGGCCACTTTCCAGTTATTACAATTACGTCGCATGAGGAAGCAGCTTCTTGCAAGATGCTGACGAACGAGGCCGTCGTAATGTCGGGTTTCCAAGTGCATAAGAACGGAGTCGGTATTGGGTAAAAACGGACTTCCATACTCCTTTGGATGGTAGTACTGGCGAATCCTAATCTCAGAAGTTCGATACATGATTCCGAATGCTCTACAGTACGGATTAATCGTGCACTTTCAAATTCACGGTCTATGTGAGGTTCGTCAACCTCGGACAAAAACTTGGAATCGCGTACTGAACATGCTACCCGATCAATTAATCCAACTCGAACGCAATCGTCCATCGCATCTACTGACCCCACCAATTGATAATTCTTTCGTCAAGCGTTTTGATATCATTCTGGCCACACGGAACGATTTGCCTAATATTATGTTGGCTACATACCGACAACACCGTATCTAGTTTATCTGAATACAATCGGATGTTCGACACGATGTCATTAAAATCGCCTATTTCTACTATCTCATCTTTACCTGCACGAACAATGAGAACCCGATCAATCCGAAACGAGGTAATCAATTTCCCAACGTTGAAGTCGCTCAAATTCACTTTCTCAGCCTCAAGGATACTTGAAATTGTATTTCTATCGTCGCTTGCAACATCCCTTTTCATGGCTGCTTCCAAATCATTGATAGGACTTTCAATTACAGCCGATGATAATCGAACTCCAGGAATCTTTGCAAGAGCAGCTAATGCTATGTTAAGACCACTTGAACAAGCATATAGATTGACGCTAAGCGAATCGCAATGAA
>JAGVJW010000202.1 GCA_020050895.1 bacterium
AAGTGGAAGGAAGGTCTGAAACGATTGTGAACGAACGGAGATGGGTTCACCCATACCTGAGCTCACCGGTTGCTTGTCGGATGAACTAATAGACCACGAGAATGCAACCGTGTCGTTCTGCCTGTCCAGGTAAATCTCGAAAAATGCAAAGAGCGTCAGATCTGAATTCCAAATGGTGGATCCGATATACGGTGTGATTGAGTATCGGTCTCCGCGTTGCTCCACCTGACTTACGTACATGATAGACGAAATGGAAGGCCTAATGGAAAAGTCGGGAACGGTGAGTGAATCGGTTGATGTGAATTCACGGTTAGAAAATTTGTCTTTTATATGAACTTCCCTACGGTAAAAACCAGGCTGTAAAGAAGTCCTGAACACAACGTTGTCGGCCTTGCCAGTTGAACCAAGAGTGACGTTGTACGATGTTTCAATTATTGACCGTGTCGAAGATGTATCGAAAATTTTTCGGCCGACGGTATCGCGCACCATGACGTTAACCTGGTACTGAGCGGCATATTGATTATCGAACTCTGAGAATTGTAACGATGTATAGGGAACGGCGACGTAGATATCAGTTTGTGTAGTCAGGCCAAAATTCTGTCCCTTAAAACACAGCACGTCTACAAGGGTAGTGGGCGCTGTCTTGCCGGATTGCCCGGCAGCAGAGGTGGAAGCCATCAACACTGCTACGGTGAGTGAAAGAGTATTCCAAGCGTACTGATTCTGCATTTAATCTCTATCGTTTAGGAAAATCGTCAGATGTTAACGGTCAACTTCCAAAGATCGCGGCATTCGCGCATCAATTGTTCCCGATCATCAGGGTGAGCGATCCGAATCAGACTCTGAGCTCGTTCACGGATGGACTTTCCGTGAAGGTAGGCAATGCCGAATTCGGTTACCACATAATGTACATGAGCACGCGATGTTACAACGCCGGCACCTGGTTTCAGAACACTTGTAATTCTTCGCATACCATTCGATGTTCTCGAGGGTAATGCAATGATAGGCTTCCCACCATTGCTGAGACTGGCACCTCGTATGAAATCAACCTGGCCTCCAAAACCTGAATACGGAGCTGTGCCAATAGAGTCAGCACACACCTGACCTGTCAGGTCTACTTCGAGAGCGCTGTTGATTGCCATTACCTTGTGATTGCGCGCAATAACAGCAGGATTATTAACGTAGGCTACGTCCAACATTGCAACCATAGGATTGTCGTCGATAAACCTATATACTTTTTCAGTACCCATCACAAATGTTGCAACAATCTTTCCCGGATGAATAGCCTTATACGCTCCAGTTACGATGCCCATTTCAACAAGGTCGACAAGGCCGTCGCTGAACATTTCCGAATGTACGCCAAGATCGCGGTGATGAATGAGTTTCGACAACACGGCATCCGGGATAGCGCCGATGCCCATCTGCAATGTTGAGCGATTTTCAACGAGTGATGACACAAATTCCGCAATGGAGTCCTCCACCAGACTGATTTTACTGCGCTGTACGATGGGAAGCGGGTCGTTCACATCCACTAGATACGTTATCGCAGAATGATGCACCAATGCATCGCCATGGGTCCGTGGCATGTTTGGATTGACTTGTGCAATTACAATTTCTGCCGAGAACAACGCTGCATGTGCAGCTTCTACCGTAACTCCAAGCGAACACCACCCGTGAATATCGGGTGGAGAAACCTGAATAAGTGCTACATCGATATCGAGCTGATTCGACCGAAATAGACGCGGGATTTCGGATAAGAATATTGGAGTATAATCTGCGCGGCCTTCCTGAACTGCACGTCGGACGTTGCCACCAATGAAAAGGCAATTCACTCTGAAATTCTCGGCATACTCCGGCTCGGCATAGGGAGCGGCACCTTCTGTATGGAGGTGTACGATTTCAACATTCCGCAGTCGGGGGGCCTGCCGAACAAGCTCAGCAATCAATGTCTGAGGTGATGCTGCAACACTATGCAGATAAATGCGATGCCCCGATTGGATATGGCCGATCGCGTGTTCTGCACTAACTGTTTGCTGCATTCAAGGCTCGTTGAAATTGTTGCCGCAAAGTTAGGGTTTGGTATCTTTAACTGTGGATCTACATAACGTTGTTTTCTCAGGCGTGCTTACTGTTGCTCTGGTTTTCTTTGGTATTAGCAGCTCTAAGCTCATTTCTTTTCTACGGTTGGCGAAACCCGTCAACAGGCTGGATAACATTCCCAAACGCCTCTATACCACGTTGGTAGTTGCGTTTGGACAAAGCAAAATTCTTAGAGATAGGGTTGCCGGTCCAATTCACGCTTTCATCTTTTGGGGCTTTCTCATCCTGCTGTTTTCCGCCGTGGAGATGGTACTCGAAGGCCTTCACGATGGCTGGTCGCTGAATTTTCTCGGGCCAGTTTATTCTATGGCTACCATCCTCACCGATTTGTTCTGCATTCTGATAATTACCGGAACGGTAATGGCATTATGGCGCAGATATATTTCGCGTGTCAGGAGACTTCAGGTTGAGAAAGAACAAATTGAGGCAGGTTTGATACTGATAACAATATTTATAATTGTTACGGCTCTTTTTATTCAAAATTCGTTACGTCAGCATGTGTATGGCTCAGATTTGGCATGGGCTGTGCGGCCAATCACGCATGTATTTGGAAATCTGTTAACAGGTTCAATAGCAAACATTGCTCCTAATTCAACATCTGTTCAAACGGTGTTTGGCATAGCCTGGTGGGTGCACGCTTTGTTTATACTTGGGTTTCTCAATTACCTGCCGTATTCAAAACATCTTCATGTTCTAACGTCGGTCCCCAATGTTTTCCTTGGTCCAATGGAGCCAACGAATTCACTTAAGAGAATTGACTTTGATGAAGAGGGTGTTGAAAAATTCGGCGTTGTCGATATCGAAGATTTCACCTGGAAGACCTTGCTTGACGGTTATACGTGTACTCATTGCGGCAGGTGTACAGACGTTTGCCCGGCTAATCAAACGGGAAAGGTGCTCGACCCACGCGGAGTGATTGTTTCCATTCATGAGCGAACTCTCGACAGAGCCCCCTTACTAATAAAATTGAAAAGGGGCGAAACACTAACAGATACCGAGCAGAAGGTATTTGATAAAAAGTTGATTGGTGATTATGTGAGCCCAGATGCCCTGTGGGCGTGCACTACGTGTGGTGCATGTATGCAGGAATGTCCGGTAAATATTGAGCATGTTCCGGCAATCGTTGATATGCGCCGCTCAATGGTGATGATGGAGTCTAAGTTTAATGATGAATCGGAGCTTCTGCCCGATATCTATGGGAACATGGAAACGAATTCGGTGCCGTGGGGCGGATTCGGACATTCAGATAGAGCGAATTGGGCTGAGGGAATGAACATTAAAACTGCAAGCGAAGACCCAAGTATGGAAGTGCTGTTCTGGGTTGGCTGTGCAGGGTCGTATGATGAACGTGCAAAAAAAATTACTCGTGCCTTTGCAGAGCTGATGCAGGCTGCCCATGTTGAATTCAGAATATTGGGAGTGGAAGAGAATTGTAATGGAGATGTAGCAAGAAGAACAGGGAACGAGTACCTAGCCGATGCCTTGACGAAGACTAATGTTGAGACTCTCACGCGGTACAACGTAAAGAAAATTGTCGCAACATGTCCGCATTGTTTCAACACTCTTAAAAACGATTATCCTCAATATGGTTACAATGCCGAAGTTGTTCACCACACACAGTTTATTCGTGAGTTGATTGAGACCGGACGTCTGAAAATCGATCGTTCAAAGGCATCATCGATGGCTGTTACCTACCACGATTCTTGTTATCTGGGTAGGTATAACGGCGAATTCAGCGCACCTAGAGCAACACTGCATGAAGTGCCGGGGTTAACAATACTCGAACCAGCACGACATGCTGACAGGGGGCTTTGTTGCGGTGCAGGAGGCGGAAGAATGTTCATGGAGGAAAAAGTGGGCGACCGCGTGAACATTGTTAGAACAGACGAACTTTTATCTACCGGCGCCGAAGCCATTGCAGTAAACTGTCCTTTTTGCACAACCATGATTACCGATGGCGTAAAGGCTGCAAATAAGGCAGACACAGTTGCAGTTCTCGATGTTGCAGAACTTGTTCGCAACAGTCTGCGTGAGTAATACCGATCTGCATTGAGTGTAATCTGCTTCCGTTAAAAAACACGGAGAGATGTAGCTAGTACTCTCGATAGGTCTGACGTGAGGTTGCGTCGGTCAAACTGTTGTATGAAGCGCGAATCAGGCGTGGGTGGATTTTGGGATTTCCACCGATCGTACATTTCTGCAATGGCAATAGCAATTGCATCCACGTCGGCAGGGTCTGTAATCCACGCTGCTCCATAACGTTCAGCATCTCTGCGCAGAGCTCCATCGGGAACGCTTACTAAGATGGGCTTTCCCGTTCCAAAATATTCGTACAGCTTACCGCTGGAGATAGTGTCGGCATTGCGTGTATTTCCAACCATCATCCACAGAGCGTCGCTTTCAATCATCATTTGCACGGCGTTCCTGTGCATCTGATAGCCATGATCCACTACCAGTTCACCAATTCCAAATCGTTTTGCTTTTTTAAGGTATTGGTCTCGCAGAAGGCCGACGAAATGTAATTTCAGATTGACGTCAGGCCTCTTGGCTTTCACCTGTTGCACGGCCTTGAAAAACGGAATAGGAGTTACGAAATCGTAAAAAATTCCCACATACGTGAGGTTGAACACCGATGGATTGAATCCCCTGCTATCAGACGTTTCAGATGGCATGCTTACTGGCGTAAAATCTTCAACATCGAAACCGTGGGGAATGATCACGACATCTTCGTGAGTTAAATGTCTGTACGATGAAAGTAGTTTCTCCTTGATGCGCCGGTTTGTAACAATTACTCTCGATGCTCTGGATAGTGTTGCATGCTCGAGGTTCAGATGTCTTCGGGCATGCCATGGCGTAGGATATTTGTGAAACTGATTCCCGTACCACAAGTCGCGGTAATCAAGGACCAGAGGAATACCAGTTTCCGCGCTTAACTGTGCACCAGCAATCATCGAAGAAAAGGGCGGGCCTGTAACGAGAATGACATCTATCTTTTTTTCCTGAATTATTTCGCGAGCAATTGATAATGCTCTGCGCGCCCAACTTTTTTTATTATCTGGTATAAACAGCGAACTACTAATGGAACTTAGAAGTTTACGAACCGCTTCGCGCGGCATCTTGATTGTACCTCTCGCAGCCAGTAGGCGATTGGGGTCAGTTCCGGAAGTTCTGTAAATGTCGATTTCACGTTCGTTCAATTCGTCGAGGAGCGATTGGTCGTGCGCATAGTAGGCAACGGGTCCGGTAGTTACGACGTGAGGATGCCAGCCATAATCAGGCAGATACTTTACAAACTTGGTGATGCGCTGAACACCGCTAAGGCCCATCGGAGGAAAATAATAGGCTAGAACCAGAACGTTGTGCGGTGCCATGTTCCCTACACGACAACTAGTTCGCGAGGCGCAGTTGTAAGGATTTCTGCTCCGTTCTTTTTCACGACAACATCATCCTCGATTCTCATTCCGAACTTTCCAGGAAGGTAGATTCCGGGCTCAATGGTAATAACGCTTCCTGCCTGAACCAATCCAGTTTTATTCGAAGCTGAGATGCGAGGCTCTTCGTGGACTTCGTATCCCAGACCGTGCCCTAGCGAATGTTTGAAATACTCTCCGTAGCCTCCATTGTCTATGATGGACCGGGCAGACCAGTCGAGGTCCGATGCAGACACACCCGCTTTTACGGCATCCAGGGCAGATAGATGAGCTTCAAACAGGACGGCAAATACGTCGACGACCTTCTTTGAAGGAGTACCAACACAAAACGTGCGTGTCATGTCGCTGTACAACCCGTTAATGCAGCAACCAAAGTCAACCGTAACCACATCTCCCTTGTTAATTCTGTCTGCCGAAGCTCTACCATGCGGCATTGCACTTCGTTTACCCGACACTACGATGATATCGAATGCATCTCGTTCAGAGCCCAGTGCCCTTGTTGTTGTTGCAAGAAAGTTTGCAACATCAATTTCAGTCCTTCCTTCGGTAACCCATCCCAACATCTTCTCATAGGCTACCGAAGTTATGTGTGCAGCCTTTGCAATCGAATCAATTTCCGTCTTCGTTTTAACCTGTGTTATCGGTGAGATTAGATTTGGGACTTCAACCAGTTGAGCGCCAGCAATAGCTTTCTTGATAGATTTCAGTTCTGCAACCGTGGTTAGAGCGGGGAAAAAACCAATACGTTTCGATGTCTTAAAAGCCTTGCCGCGTATCAGGCCTGTCCATGGGTCTCGGTCGATTATTACATGCAGACCATCCAGTGGATACAATTCTGACTTAACCTGTTCGGTATAGAGATCATTGGTTACGAAAAATATATTCTTCTTTGTTACAATCGACAAGCCGGCTGATCCAGAAAATCCTAGTAGGTACCGTAATGAAGATGAGCTCCGGAGAATCAGAGTGTCAACCTTCGCATTGCGCATCTCAGAGCGAAGCATTGCGAGCCGATCTGTTGCGGACTTTACTCTTGCTTTGTGAGACACTTGACTACCTCGTGTAATAATTCGGCGATTCCTTGGTGATGATTACGTCGTGAGGATGAGATTCACGGAGCCCGGCAACCGTCATTCTCACAAATCGAACATCCGACTTCAACACTTTTATTGTTTGACAGCCACAATATCCCATGGCAGCGCGTAGGCCTCCAACC
>JAGVJW010000297.1 GCA_020050895.1 bacterium
GATGCTGGTAACGGCATTGAATACGCACATTGGCTACGATAAATCAGCCGCGATTGCAAAGAATGCCCACAAGAAAGGCATTACTCTCCGCGAAAGCGCTGTTGAACTTGGGTTTCTGACGGCGGAAGAATTTGACAAATGGGTAAAACCCGAAGACATGCTTGGTCCCAAAGATTGAATCACTCCAACAACGCTAATTGTGAAAACCGAGCGTGAAGTTGATCTAGCACCATACACCACATTTCAGGTGCATGGTTTTACGCCGCTGCTGATTACTGTTGAATCTGAGGAGGAGTTGGTTCACACGTTGCGCGAGTATCCGAACGCGCGAATACTGGGCGGAGGTTCAAACATTTTGATAACGGATCATGTTGAATTCCCCGTTATTCGAATTGCAATGACAGGCCGAGAGGTTGAGTCATCTGAAAATCACGTCGACGTAACGCTCAAAGCCGGAGAGAACTGGCATGAAGCTGTATCGTGGTTTATTGATAATGATTGGGGAGGTTTGGAGAACCTTGCATACATTCCCGGTACGGTTGGGGCAGCGCCGATACAGAACATCGGTGCATACGGAGTAGAACAGAAGAGCTGCTTTGTTAGGCTGCGCGCTATCGAAAGAGATTCTTTGCAGCCTATAACTATTACAAATGAACAATGCGGGTTTGAATACAGAAACAGCATTTTCAAACATGAATTATCAAATTCATTAGTAATTACTTCGGTAACATATCGCTTAACGAAACCACCTCATTCAGTTCATACGTCGTACAAGGATCTGGCGGAGGAAATGTCAGCTACGTCGCACTTAGGTGATGCAACAAAGTCATCCGTACCAACAATTAGAGATGTATTTGACGCCGTGATTAGAATACGTCGGCGTAAGCTTCCCGACCCCAGGGAAATAGGGAATGCAGGTTCATTTTTTAAAAATCCAGTTATTTCAATGGAGCAGTTCGATCGGTTACGATCGGAATATGCCGATATCCCTTCGTATCCGCAAAAAAACGGGACCATTAAAGTACCAGCTGCATGGTTGATAGACAGAAATGGATGGAAAGGGTTCAAAGAGACACATGTGGGTGTGCATGAAAGGCAGGCGCTGGTACTTGTAAACCTCGGAGATGCCCATGGATCCGAGATAGTGGCGCTCAGTAATAAGATCAGGAAATCTGTTGCCAATCAATTTGGAATTACTCTGGAACCGGAAGTGAATATTTGGTAGCCAAAGAAATTAGCCTTCTCTGTTTATTATTATTTTTTTTTAGGAAGTTATTGGATTTTTAATTACGTTGTTGCGACAACGTCGGTTGATCCTTGAAAGGCATCGATTTATGTTCAGTCGTACGCTCGCTCTTTCTTTCTATTCGTTGCTGTTCGCAGCGATAACCGGTTATGGACAATGTGATTCCCTTTTACAAGCGATAACTTCAGATTCTGGATATGCATGGGTTTCTATGAGGACAGATGGTGATACCACGTTTGATCCTCCCGAACAATTTGCACCCTACTTTACGTTTTCGTACGAAGCAGATTCGTCCTTCAGCACATGGTTCTTTTCCGAGTTCCTGTTAAACAGGAAGAAGCTGTACCTGTCCAATTGGTGTGATAAAAGAGTAGTCAACTACAACGCAGCAACAGACAGTCCCAGCGCGGACTGGACTGCTTCGGAAATGCGCAACAGGTCCACAACAAGAACATTTCCGGTAATTGGGAACGATACTTTGCAGTTCTTTCGAGGACTTTCGTGGATTGACCGATATTCATCAGCTCTTTCATTTAGCAGGTACGTAAACAACAGTGGGATCGGCTACTCGGTGGAGCTTGTTGATAGTGGTAGCGGGATGCGTTTGTTGTTGCTGGACAGCTTTGCAATTGGAACAACATCTGATGACAAGAAACCCTGCATTAATTCTTGGTATCCAATGGGTGCGCGTGTTCGCTGTGTTGTTCCAAGCACTGTAGGAGATACAACATCTGCATACATCAGAATAAACACCTGGGCGTTTGGTGCGGCACCGTATCCTTTCATCCGGGAGGACGGAATTCGAAAGATGTTATCAGGGTATAAACTGAGTAGTTCACAGTTTACAGCATATAGTGACAGCGTCGAAGCGAATATTCATTGCGGAGGTGGAGGCGCGGGAAGTTGCGACCTTGAGGTAATACCAACATCGAGTCCAAGTGGAATCCTTATAAGTAATGTTGTTCCGTCGAGCATAACAAACATAGAAGTCCGCAACACCGATGGCAGTTTGATATGGTGGTCGAGTGTTCCTCTGGCTTCTAATCCTATTGCCGTGACTTTGTCGCCTGGCTTGAAGATCGTCCTGGGCATGTCAAACTCAACCGTTATTTGCACCAGGAAAATATTGATACAGTAGTTGCATACCATCGATACAACCAACAAGGAAATCAAATAAGTTTACGGTGTTGTTGCAACAATTCTGCCATCGCGGAGTTCGACAATCATATCGGCATCTATAACAGTATCGAGCCGGTGAGCAATAATGAGTACAGTTACGTCGGAGAATTCTTCTCGAATTGTCTTTTGAATTAGTGCATCCGTTTCAACATCGACAGAAGCTGTTGCCTCATCAAGCACGATAATGCGTGCATCCGATAATATTGCACGTGCCATACACAGCAACTGTCGCTGACCTTGAGAAAAGTTCAAGCCCCCTTCCATCACATGTTCTGTGAGACGCATGGGAAGCCGGTCTATCACATCAAACATCTGAACTCTTCTGAGTGCCGTCCAGATATCGTCATCGCTACAATGGTTGAACCTGTCGAGATTGGTTCGCACTGTTCCAATGAACAGAGTTGGATCCTGAGGTATAATTGCCAGACTACTTCGCAGTCGCTGAAGGGGAATCGTGCAGATGTCTACACCATCAATAAGTATGGATCCGGAAGCGGGTTCGATGAATCTAAAAAAAGTTTGAAACAATGTGCTCTTACCCGAACCAGTTCTTCCAATGATTCCAACCTTGGAACGAGCTGGCACATGAAATGAAATGTTATTCAGTACAAGGGGCAGGTGATCTGCGTACCGTACGCACAAATTTTTCACGCCGATCTCGCCATGCGTTGGCCATGCTTGCGCGGCTCCAAGCTGAGGTTGCTTTGAAGTGCGAGGTTCGGGTTTAATCGAACCATATCGTCTCAATCGTTCTACCGAGGTCATTCTGCTCTCAACTTCGGAGAATGCTCTGATCGTCCAGTTCAAGTTCCACCAAAAACTCAATGCATAGGTAAGCACAACACCTGCCATACCGGTTGTGATGTTGCCTTGGGACGCCAGTACGATGATACCTATGCTGGTAACAACGGCAATAAATCCGCTTACAATCGGTACTCGCACCGAGAACCAGCGATTCAGGAGAATGCTGCACCAGAATGCACGCTGATAGTTTGAGAGGATGGTATAAAAAGAGTCGATGAAGAACTGTTCGCGTGCAAAGCCGTGGATTACATCAAGACCAGTTACCATTTCTTTGAAATGTGCATAACGAGGCGATCGTGCAATCGATTCCAACCGTTTTGCCTCACGCGCTGCGGTTCGATAGTCGCGTTGAAGC
>JAGVJW010000250.1 GCA_020050895.1 bacterium
ATACACGACACTGTAATTAGGTGGCCATCGCTTAGCCTTTCCGTAGCGTTACCAGTGCCCACTACGGCATGTATACCCAATTCTCTAGCAACAATTGATGCATGACTTGTACGGCCACCCTTATTTGTAACGATACAGATTGCTTTTGTGAGAAGTGCATTCCAATCTGGATTCGTGATATCTGCAACAATTACATCGCCCTTCTTCACCTTGGGAGTATCGGCAAGTGACCGAACAATGCGGACAGTGCCGGATGTAATTGAATGTCCAACAGCTTTGCCTTTGCAAATCGGCTCAGGTTTCGCTTGAAGCTTGTATTCTTTGAATGATAGATGCCGATGCCTGCTTTGAACCGTTTCGGGGCGAGCCTGAACAACAAACAGTTCCTTAGTTATCCCATCCTTTGCAAACTCAACGTCCATCGGTCTTCCATAGTATGACTCAATTTTCAGACACCAATCTGTAAGAGTCTGAACATCGCTATCAGTAATTGAATACACATCGCGCATATCAACAGATACGTTTTCTTTTGCACCAACCCGCTTTCTGATGACAGGATATATTTCAGCTTGCATTGCCTCACCACGTGCAATCATTGCCCCATCTTGACTTCCGTGACGCGTTTTCGTCTTGTAAACATAGAATTCATCAGGATTTACAATACCCTGAACAATTGATTCTCCAAGACCCCAGCACGATGTTATATAAACAACATTACTAAACCCGGTTTCTGGATCAATTGTAAATGCTACACCGGCACTTCCAACATCGGCACGGACCATGCGCTGAACACCGATGGACATTCCAACGTTCATGTGTGTTATGCCATTATCAATGCGATACTTTATTGCCCTATCGTTAAACAACGATACATAGCACATAATAATAGCATCGTGAAGCTCTTTGTGCCCACGGACGTTTAGGAACGAGTCATGCTGACCTGCAAAGCTTGCATCGGGTAAATCCTCTGCGGATGCACTACTGCGCACTGCAACTGAAGCAAGCGGATCAGTGAACATTTCATCGTACATCAACCTTGCTTCGTTCCAAATCTCATTTGGCAATTGAAGGAATTCTGGTTGTACCGATTCGTATTCAGGTGGAACCACTCCGTGTGCAATCAGCGAGCGGCAGCGCATTCCAACATCTGCAAGATTGGAGAGCTCGTTGACGTCCAACCTTGAAAGCTCCTGCTCCAGAACCTTTCTAATATTATTTACTTTCAGGAATTGCCAATATGCATCAGTGGTTAAAGAAAAGCCATCCGGGATGTTTATTCCCAGATGGGAAAGGGATTGTAGCATTTCGCCAATTGATGCGTTTTTTCCGCCTACAGAGGATACGTCGGTAAGTCTAACGTGACGCAATGGCTTGCAATATTTCATGATATCAGAGATTGAATAATATCAATGTTTTTCTGCTCACAAAATTCCTTCCTAATGCCATGATGATGGTATGATATAAATCAGGTTGCTACATAACGTCGCTGTTAGTTTGGGCAGTGAACCGATGGGAGCTTATCTGAACACTTCAAGTGCAATAATTAGCCAAAACCCCTCGCAGGTATTACCTGTTTGGGGCTTGGCTGTTCAAGGAGGAGGGAATTTCTTCCTTAATACAATTTCACCCCAATCAAGACAGTCTTAACATGACATTCATCACATACCGGTATTATTTTTCTGTTTCCGTAATTTTGAATTCGCTAATCTTGTCCGATATACATGCGTGAAGATGTCCAAATAGCTTGTGAAGCCTGTGCATACCGCGGCATGTCGGTTTTTTCTACGCTTGCTCCCAGTGAACTGGGAGAAATAACACTAGCAAAGCATTGTCACAGATACGAGAGAGGCGACACCGTATTCGAAATGGGGCAGTATCCAAATGGATTGTACTGTATGAACATCGGGCATATCAAGCTCGTGCGATACAGTCCTGAAGGACGCGAACAAATTATTCGTTTTGCAGGTTCCGGCGATGCGCTAGGCTACGCTTCGCTTCTAACTGGACAACCATATTCAATAACAGCAATTGCCGTTGAACCAACGTCGGTTTGTTTTATTCCAGGCGATCTCATCTTCCGCTATTTGCGCGATAAACCGCAGATGTCATTGCGTGTAATGCAGATGATGAGCCAGGAATTGCAAGCTACGCAGCGCCGTATCGTGGAACTTGCACGCAAGTCTGTGCGCGAGCGTGTTGCAGAAGCCTTGCTGGTGCTGAGGGAGACTTTTGGTACAGAAGACGATGGTGAAACGTTGAATATGCCCCTTACAAGAGAGGAAATCGCAGATATTGTGGGCACTGCTCCCGAAAGTTTAATCAGAATGCTTAGTGAGTTGAAGTCCGATCACCTTATTGAGATTAACCAGAGGCGAATCAAGGTAAAAAATCTGAAGGCATTGATAGACGTTGCCAACATTTCGGATTGAGTGTATTGTTTCCGACTGATAAATATCATAATCTGTTCGAAGGTAATGTGCGTAGTTGCGTTTATTCATGGGTGAACGCAACAACAATCTTAGCAAACTGCCACACTGGGATCTTTTGTACTCGTCGGGTTCGAGGATTTATCTTCCGAGCAACACTGACCTTGTTCAGCCCACTGACGTAATAACGAAAGTTTACCTTGTAGAAACAGGTGCGCTTGCAGAGACCAAGGCCGATTCAGAATTTACATCGCACCTTGTTGCGCTGTGCGGACCCAATTCTATAATTGGAATACCATACTCGGGCGATGATCGCGCCGTATACGGAATTCGCGCAACAACGTTAACTAGTTCAACACTTCTTGTTGCAAATCGGGATGAGTTTGTTGAAGCAACACATACGAATGGCGAACTCACGCGCCTAGTACTTATGGAGCTTGCACGAAGAACTGTATCTGTTGCAAGACTTACTGATGCGTGTCAGCATGAATCCACAACCCGTCATGTACTCGGCCTCCTAGAGCACATAGCCACCACGTTTCAAAATGGCAACGGATCAGGATCATCAATCACCGTTCCGCCGCAAATACTGGAGCGTATGTCGGGATGCCCATGGGTTATGGTACGGTCTGCTATAGGTGAGCTTGCTGAAAAGGGGCTCGTAGTTTTGGGCCCAGACGGTGTTAAACTCGCGCGAGTCTTTACCGCCTGAGAATGGCCGTCCCTTCATAATTTAGCGGCATGGCAAAACAAATTAAGACAACGAAACAAAAGGTGTCGTGGGTACATCCTTGGACACGCAGACAGTACGTCGTCATTGGCATAGGCGTGGCAGTAATCATCACCGGTTTTCTGATGCTAGCCGCAAGTATCAATACATCGTGGGACAATCCACTTTCTGTTAACGTGGCGCCGGTAGTCCTCGTAATCGGCTATTGCGTTATCATTCCCATTGGGATCATGATTGCGAGGAAGCCAGGGGACAAGGGGACACAGTGAAAGATGAAGAGGTAATAGCCCGAACGGAAGTAAAGCTCCGGAGTGAACGGCTTTTACATTCTGCATCTTTCCTGTTTCATAACATTCGATTGTTGATTACAATGCTTCGGGATCGCTCATTCGATCTTACGTGGGGGACACGCGGAATAATTATTGGAGCATTGCTGTACTTCATCATTCCCACAGACGCAACCCCGGATTACATTCCGTTTGTTGGTTATCTTGACGACACAGCAATTGTTGCTGCAGTAATCAAACGTTTGGCAAAAGAAATAGACCGTTATAAAGAGCATACGGCATGGAG
>JAGVJW010000288.1 GCA_020050895.1 bacterium
AGTACATGAATAACTGGCGTATGGCAGAGCTTCATGCAAAGGAAGCTCCCGAACGCGTACGCGAATTGGAGGCATGGGGCGCATTGTTCGATAGAACGGCCGACGGCCGCATCATGCAGCGCAACTTCGGTGGACATCGGTATCCGCGTCTTGCACACGTTGGCGATAGAACGGGCCTGGAGATGATCCGTACCCTTCAGGACCACAGCGTACATCAACAAATCGACGTTCACATGGAATGTACAATTACCACATTGCTGAAATCTGACGGACGAGTGGTTGGTGCCTTCGGTTATGAACGCGAGAGAGGCCGATTCCGGCTGTTTAAAGCAAAAGCTGTTGTTCTGGCCACAGGAGGAGTTGGACGTGCATACAAGATTACCAGCAATAGCTGGGAATACACGGCCGATGGGCAGGCACTTGCATTCAACATAGGTGCAGAGCTTAAGGATATGGAGTTTCTTCAGTTCCACCCTACTGGCATGGTGTGGCCCCCAAGCGTCAGAGGAATATTGGTTACCGAAAGCGTTCGGGGTGAAGGTGGCGTATTGCTAAATAAAGATAAAAAACGTTTCATGTTCGATGATATTCCGGAATTGTATCGGACGCAAACAGCAGACAATGCAGAAGAAGGTTGGAGATATGTAACCGGCGATCCGAACGCGAAGCGTCCGCCTGAACTTCTCACACGCGACCATGTTGCGCGCTGCATCACACGCGAGATACGCGAAGGACGGGGCAGTCCGCATGGAGGCGTATACCTTGACATTGCATGGATTAAGGAAAAATTGAGTAACTCAGATGAGCATATCAGAAAAAAACTTCCCAGCATGTACCATCAATTCAAGCAGTTGGCGGGGATAGACATCACAAAGGAAGCCATGGAGGTTGGTCCCACAACGCACTATATGATGGGTGGTATCAACGTCGACCCCGACTCGCAAATGGCAACCATTCCAGGCTTATTCGCTGCCGGTGAATGTGCAGCCGGGTTACACGGTGCGAATCGATTAGGGGGCAATTCACTCTCGGATTTACTAGTATTTGGCAAGAGAGCCGGCGAGTATGCGGCAAAATTTGCACGTGATAATTCACATGGAGACGTTAACGGCACTGCTATACAAACGGCTATAGAACAAACACTCGTACCCTTTGGCAGCACGGGAGAAAGCCCCTTTCAAATTCAGCATGATTTGCAGGATATGATGCAGCGCTTTGTTGGCATTTCGCGAACCGAATCGGAGATGCAGCAGGCGCTGGTTGAGTTAGGCAGATTGGACGAACGTGCAAAAACTGTAAGTGTTACGGGTCACCGGGAGTACAACCCTGCCTGGCATACAGCTGTAGACTTATTAAATCTGCTTACCATATCGCGAATAATTACCACCTGTGCAATCGAGAGAAAAGAAAGCAGAGGCGCGCATTTCCGGGAAGACTATTCGCAAAAGGATGCAGAGTATGGGAAGTTCAATTTGGTTGTAAGAAAAGATGATTCTGGGCACATGAATTTGGAGCGAAGGCCGGTGCAACCCATGCGTTCCGATTTACAGGAAATCATTGAAAGCCAACGCTGACTATCTCACTCCACAACGGAGATTTTGAAACTCATCCGCCCTCCACCCACGAAGGGTTTAGGCGTAATGGAAGGAATGGAATGCAATTCAGAATTTGGCGAGGGGATAAAAATGGCGGTGACTTTGTTGCGTACGAAACAGAAGTCACGGAGGGAATGGTTGTATTAGATGCAGTGCATCAGATACAGGCAGAGAGTGCAAACGATTTAGCTGTGCGATGGAATTGCAAGGCTGGCAAATGCGGTTCGTGTTCTGCGGAAATAAACGGGCATCCAAAACTGATGTGCATGACGAAGCTCTCTGATTTGCCCCCTGACCAACCAGTGAAGATAGAACCGATGCGTTCGTTCCCATCGATTAGGGATTTGGTTACCGATGTGTCGTGGAATTTCCGTGTAAAAAAGCAGATTAAGCAGTTCAAACCGCGCAAGCCCGACGCAGAAGACGGGACATGGCGTATACAGCAAGGCGAAGTGGAGCGTGTGCAGGAGTTTCGTAAATGTATTGAGTGTTTTTTGTGTCAGGACGTCTGTCATGTACTCCGCGAGCATCATTTACACGACCAGTTCATTGGTCCGCGTTACCTTGTTTATACAGCATCGCTTGAGATGCATCCACTCGACACAGAGGATCGTCTACCAGAGTTGAAACAAGCGCACGGCATTGGATTCTGCAACATCACAAAGTGCTGTACGAGTGTGTGTCCGGAGGAGATCACCATTACCGACAACGCAATCATACCACTCAAGGAGCGTGTAGTAGACGAGTTCTACGATCCGATAGTAAAAATATATAGAAAGCTTACCTCGCTGGTTCCTGGTTCTAAGTCGCAGGTACGGGATTCCAGCGGATAAGAGCCCCTTGTTGTTTCGATAGTCAGCCTGTTCCGAGTTCAGCGCAGTGAGGAAACGCTAAAGCATTGACAATTTGATTCCAAATTTTGGAGTTAAGGAAATGATAGAATTGAAGCCACTTCATCCGGATCACATTGATGCGGCACTTGAAAAGGCTGAGCGATATCGGCTACTTAATGAGCCTCGAGATGCTGAGAGTATTTGCCTGGATATCCTAGCTATCGATACGGAAAATCAAAACGCATTGATCATACTCCTACTCGCCATTACCGATCAGTTTGGACAGCATGTAATGGACACTAAGAGCGCGTTAGACATCCTTCCGAGGATCCTGGGCGAGTATGAGAGGCACTATTACACTGGTCTTGTTTATGAACGCAAGGCAAAGGCCATTTTAGAGCGAGGTTCCCCAGGATACCGCTCACGCGCGTATGAGGCATTCATGGAGGCGATGAGCCATTTCGAGAAAGCCGATCCATTGTCGCAAGCAGACAACGACGATGCCATCTTGCGGTGGAATGCCTGTGCGAGGATTATCAATCAGGAGCATCTGGAGGCGAGTGTAGAGACGCGGGAGCAGGAGTTGCTGGAGTAAAAAAGCAAGCCGCTGATGGCCATGCTGGGTATCCGTAATACCCAGCATCGAGCAAAATTTGGTTTTTTTGGGGTAAGGAAGACCTCTGTGCTCCCTCGGGGATTCGAACCCCGGACCCACTGATTAAGAGTCAGTTGCTCTGACCAACTGAGCTAAGGAAGCGGGCAAAGATAAGGAAGAGCGTTAGAACGTGGCATGCAAATAAAAAGGGCGATTCAGAAGAATCGCCCTTGGTGTTTTGCGATGAAAGTTTATTATCTGGAGACCATTACTTGCATGGCATACATGCCCCTTTCCATTTCAATACGGAGGGTGTACGCACCTGCTGCTAGTGGAGAACCAATGGCTGTGTTGAGATCCCAGCTAAAGGTTGTGTTGATCGGGATCGCCGAAGCAACTGTACGACCAGTAACATCGACGAGCGTGATTCTTCGGGCAACGTTGTCGCCAGTTTTGATGTTGATTATCCCTGTAGTTGGATTCGGATATACTGCTATACCCGCTGCTGCAGCGTCTTCGTCAACCGAAACTACCTTGGTTCCAACGCCTTGAGCTGATGTGGAGCTGTTGCCACCTGTGCTCGACATAAAGCTGATCGTGGCATTGGATAAACCGAGAGCCTGCGGTGCAAAGTCTATGCATACGGACTCAGATGCTCCAGCCGCAATGGTGAGGGGCGTTTGAGTGGTGACGGTGAAGTCAGTAGAGTTGGAGGAAATCTGATCGATGGTGATCTGAATCGTCGATGTGTTGGTTACATTAAGACACATCGATTTGCTCTGTGAGAGCATCACATCGCCAAATGAGAGCCCTGACCCAAGTGTGTATAGCAATAC
>JAGVJW010000233.1 GCA_020050895.1 bacterium
AAACAATTGCAACTGAATGGATGAACGCAATCGCAGTGATACCATATACCACAGGCCGGAATCCTCTGACTGCTAGGGCATCAATGGCACGGTTGGGAAACGTGAGTAGGAATACAGTGGCAAGCAAGGCAACAACGAGAATTGCAATTGTCCACATACCTAACGGATCCAACTTAATTGCAGACCGCGCCGACGGGACAAGCGAATAAATAATGGCTACAACTGCGAATAGGTAGGCAATAACAATTGTTCGTCTGGATCCCGTGTGCAGAAGCCTTTCAAGACCATAAACCGCCAACAATATGCCTGGTGGAATAAGCATTACGGTATAGTGCGGATTCTTCGTTTGTGCAATGCTAAATATGAATAGTATTCCAAGAAACCACAATAGCGTTATCCATGCCAGCGTATCTCCTCTTCCGGGCAACGCATGCCTGCGGATTGGCAAGGCTAACACGTAGAAGAAGCCGAATACGATGAGTGGTTGTCCTAATACGAGCTGGTTGATGTAATACAACAGGCCAAGGGCTTTATTGCCAGCTTCAACGTTGCTAAAGACATGAGGGCTAAGGAACGCCATGTAAAACTCTTGTCCATGTGTTGCAGACATATAGACATACCACGGAGTAGCCAATGCAACACCAACAGTTATTCCTAATAATGTGGAGAATCTCGACTCTTTACGGAATATGAAAGGGATTGCGAGCAGTACAGGCAGAACCGATACCGTCATTTTCGTCAGTAATGCTACTGTCAGCCCTATCGCAATCAGCCACCAACGTCCCTCCAGCAAGCCGTACAGGCATACTAGAATGAATGCCATCAAGGGAACTTCCGTCATCCCCTGCCGTGAATACATTGTCCACGTTACAGACGATCCCAGCAGACAGACGGAAAGAATTGCGCCGTTGTATGAGACTAACCGGCGCGCAATAAGCATAAGCATGAGCAGCGCCAGGCCTGAGCATAATACAGTGAAGATTCGCACACCTACTGCACTTTTTCCAAAAACGAGCATGCCAACAGCGATACCCCACGGCACTACGGGGGGTGCAGTGCTTGAATACAAACCACCAACACTATGTGGAGTCTGATCTATCCAATCATTGAATTTGACGATGCTTTCGCCGCGCGCTGCATAGAGCCCCTCGTCCCATGGCTGAATCTCGACGGAGTGCAAACGAAGAACATACAAGCCGACGATGGCAAGGATCAACGCCATCATCGTATGAGTACGGTTATTCATTGAATGAAGTAAATAACCTGAATCGGCATGCAAACGACTAAAATAAATATCGCAAGCCACCCAAGGATGGATCGCGCTGGCGATAATGGTTCGTCATCATTCACTTCAGGATGATCAATTTTTATAAAGAATCGGACTAACAGCGCCCACAGAAGCCATCCTTCACCGATCTGAAAAAGCTTGGGGAAGGCTCGAACAACCATATCCAACTGTCCGCCAATCGCTCGCTGTAGCCATACAACAAAATCGACCGGCGATGGCTCCTTTAAAAATTCGTTGAGCATTCCAAACAGCGACAGCACTCCCAGTGTGAACAACAGCCACCATAGTGTTCTTCCAACAACTCGTTGCACTGGGCCACCAACGAGTGAGTAGAGTACATGACCACCGTCGAGATTGCCAAATGGAGCCATGTTCAACGCAGTTACAAACAGACCAAACCATCCAACGCACAGAAATGGATAGTGATAGATTTCATTCATAGGTGGAAGAAATCCAACACCAAACTGTTCCTTCATGAATGAAAACAACAACATGTCACCGAAATACATGCCATTGCTTGGAATGCTCCCCAGCTGGCGGTACTCGGGATGGATTGTATAAATGTGTTCCATCGGTGGCAGAGTGCTGAAACCGATGATCAGAATCACAAGGCAGACAGCAAAGCCGGCAAGCGGACCTGCAACTCCAATGTCGAACAGCACCTTTCTTGACGGGATCCGTTCCCTAATGCGTATAACAGCGCCAAGTGTACCAAATAGGACAAATGGTGCAGGGATGTAATATGGGAGCGTTGTGTCGATGCCATGAACTTTGGCAGCTATGTAGTGTCCGAATTCATGCGACGTTAGAAACGTCAAGATCAGTATTGCATACGTTAGACCGACTGTCCAATTCGATACCTCACTTGCATCTACGTTGGCCCATTGCGTCCCCGCAATCATTGTGCTAACAAAAGTTAATACAAACAGTATTGCATGAAGCCAATAACGATTCTTATTCACAAGCGCTCCGGTCTCATTTGCGGGAAGAACAGCACATCGCGAATGGAGTCGCAATTCGTGAGTAGCATCACGAGCCGATCAATTCCTATCCCCAGTCCGGCAGCTGGCGGCATCCCAACTTCGATGGCATGAAGAAAATCTTCATCAACAACCATTGCTTCATCATCACCGGCTGCACGAATCGTTGACTGTTCTTCGAGCCTGCTGCGCTGATCAATTGGGTCGTTCAGCTCGCTGAAGGCATTCGCGATTTCTTTTCCATTGACGAATAATTCAAATCGTTCTACCAACTCTGGCGACGATCTGTGCTTTTTGGCAAGGGGCGACATTTCAACTGGGTAATCAATTACAAAGGTTGGTTGGATAAGGTTGGGCTGCACCTTCACACTGAATATCTCATCCAATAGTTTCATTGCGCTCCACGATGCTTCCACCTCAACCTTTGTTTCCCTTGCTATGGCAATTAACTCTTCCCTACTCTTGCCAATAACTTCAGTTCCGGTGTATTCAACGAATAACTCCGACATTGTTTTTCGTGGAAAGGGGCGTGCAAACGAGATGTCTGTACCCTGATGGGCAACAGTATTGCCTCCGAACAGTGTTGTTACGATGGTGTTGATGAGCTCTTCGAGCATGTCCATCATCCACAAGTAGTCCTTATATGCAACATAAATTTCCATCGATGTGAATTCAGGATTGTGAGTTTTATCCATTCCCTCATTCCTGAAGTTCTTGGAAATTTCATACACTCCTTCAAAGCCCCCTACAATCAATCGTTTCAGATAGAGCTCATCGGCTATACGCAGGTAGAGGTCTACGCCGAGCGCATTGTGATGTGTAACAAACGGTCGGGCTGTGGCGCCTCCGTATAGCGGCTGAAGAATCGGTGTCTCGACTTCCAGCCATCCTCTGGCGTCAAAAAACCGACGCATCTCTGAGATAATCCTGCTGCGAATGATGAATGTTTGTTTGATATCCGGATTTACAATCAGGTCGAGGTACCGTTTCCGATACCGCTGCTCCTTGTCGGCGAATGCATCGTGACGTATAACGTTACCAGCCTCATCCGATTCCTCCTTTACCACTGGAATTGGCGTTACCGATTTAGCAAGCAGCACAAGTGATGTTGCATGTAGGGTTATTTCGCCCATGCGTGTACGAAACACGAAGCCCGATGCTCCGATGATGTCACCAATGTCGAATTGCTGTTGATGTTCGTACCACTCACCTAAATCATCTTTTTTAAGATAGATCTGAATTCTCCCTGTTGCATCCTGGATATGACAGAATGTTGCCTTTCCCATACGGCGAATTCCCATAATCCTCCCGGCGAGAGTCACTGATGAGAATTTATCGGCCTCAGAATCGGAAAATTTTTCTAAAATCTCCGTTGCATCGTGCGTCTTGTCGAACGACACGGGATAGGGATCCACGCCCGCACTGCGCAGCAGGGACAATTTCTCCAGCCTGTGGAGCTCCTGCTCATTTCTTTCTGTATCCTGCATGATTTCTTATTTGTTACTACGAACGGCAAAGATACCGTGTCACCATATCTATGACCTTCCCCCCGTTTAATTGACAGTAAGTCGATCTCCATTCACATATTACAAGTGGAGGTCAAGATGTCAAAACGCGGAACACGATACGACGACGCATTTAGAGCAGAAGCAGTAGCTCTAGTTATTGAGCAGAAGCTTCCAATCTCACGTGCAGCAAAACAACTTGGCGTAGCGATGGAGACTCTTCGCACGTGGGTTGAAGCCTCTGGTCGCAAGCACAGTGATGATTCAGAGAAGTCCGACAAGCAACGCATACGAGAATTGGAGCGTGAGCTTAAGGCTGCACGCATGGAGCGTGACATCCTAAAGGAGGCCGTCGGTATCTTCAGTCAACGCCCGAAATGAGATACCGATTCATGGACGAACACCGGGCGAAATGTGAGGTGGTCCCGATAAA
>JAGVJW010000127.1 GCA_020050895.1 bacterium
GTCAGTGTTGGAAGAGTGAGAAGAAAAGCCAGTTGACCGTTTCGTTCAAACGAAGCAGGGCGCAACAAGAAAAGGTACATGGCGAGGAAAGAAATTATCAGAGCTGCATGGGCCAGGCTGCCAAGCGCAACAAGCGTGGAAAATGGAGATGAAGTTCGTGCATATTGGGCCAGCCGATATGCTGAGAGGCGTGCTAGCGTTGGTTCGTCGACGCGTTGACCCTTGGAGACGATGATATCTCCCTTTCTTACAATCTCCTGTGTTGTTGCTACGGTTCGCTCCGCATCTGCAGACATCGTTTCAGTTGCCATTGTGTCGAAGGCAACCGTCGATTGTATCGTTGAATCGAGTATAAGTTTTAGGGTTTTATGCGCCTGATCATTCGACATTGCCAGCGATAGAAGAATTGCATCAATTTCTGTTTGTTTATCAGTGATTTGTGTGGAGTTGACGACTGTTTCGCTTCCATCATCGTTGCGAATTATTATCGTTGTACCGCTTCCACGCGTCCGCATATTGTCGACGATAAATCTGCTCGATAATCGGGTTTCAATGTCATCAACATAACGCAGCAACTCCCGTTGGAGCGTCTTATCCTGTCTCTTGATTGCCCTGGTGATGTTTTCCGTTGTGAACCAGATCGGATGTCCCGAGCGGGCATATACAACAGGGGAGCGCTTCCGCGCAGCTTCTCTCTGTGCCTGAAGAACCGAAGGGGGCTTGGGTACGCTAAAGGCATACTCAGCAACCACACGTTCGTTTGTCCAGGTAGTACCAAGTAGTGTTTGATCGTAGACGCCACGGTCTTTATGTCCGCCGTTGCCGGGAAACAACAGTGCGAGGATAACACATGAAGCAATAATGATAGCCCATCGCAGGTAGATTGATGTTGAAACACTGGGGCGGGCTGACGATGCTTCAGCCTCTTCTCTCAGTTGATCAAACAGTGTTTTTCCCGTCTTTCCCATGATGTGCAGAATGTACTACCGACCGATAAATTTTGCTTTTCGTTTTTCGACAAATGCAGCCACTCCTTCACGATAATCACTCGACTCACCAGCTCGCTGTTGGTACTCCTTTTCAAGCTCGAGCATATCATTGAGCCCCTCGCTCATGCCTCTTTGCAGAAGCATCTTTACGAATCCGTACGATTGTGTTGGTCCATTGGCATACGTCAATGCGATCTTATCAACGGCCTGCTTGAATGCCTTGGGATGTGCAGTTGCGTTAACCATTCCCAACTGTAATGCCTCTGCCGCAGTAATCGGCTTGTTAAGCGTTGCAAACTCGAAAGCTCTTGTGTAACCCATCATTCTTGGATAAAACCATGTTGCACCAGAATCCGGGATCAGAGCAATTCCAATGAATGCTTCAACAAATCGGGCTGATGTGCTCATAATTCGGAAATCGGCTGCAAGAGCAAGCGACATTCCGGCACCGGCGGCCACACCATTAATGCCTGCAATAATCGGCTTTGGCATATCGCGCATCTGACGGATAATCGGATTATACCGCCGCTCCAGCGAATCCCTGAGGCTCCTCTTACCATCGCCCGAGGGAGCATCCTTTAAATCCTGACCTGAACAAAAAGCCTTTCCTGCTCCTGTTATCACAACAACTCTGACCTCGTTGCTTTCTGCGGCAGACTGTAATGCTGCCTGCAAGTCGGTTGTCAGTTGTTCATTAGCGGCGTTGTAGGATTCCGGCCTGTTGAGCGTTACTGACGCAACACCGTTTGCAACAGAATACAATACTGTTTCAAGCTCCTTCATTTATCAATGTGCTCCTTGGATTGGAGCGTTGTGCTGATGTAATCATCATAGAAATCTGAAACCTTGGATGAAACGCTCCCTACATATTTCAGCCACACATAATCGGACTCTTGGTCGAACATGTTTTGAAATGTTTTCATAAACGCATCGAATCGCTGGTACAAATCTTTGTCCGAGAATCCAGATTTCGCATTGCAGGCACTTAGAATCTGTGCGGCTTCTTCGACTGTAAATCTATTTACAAAGTGATGTCCCAGACGCATCTTAAGCAACATCACCGGATTTAGTGTTGCCGCAACTTCGTTGCAAGCCTTAGTAAAAATGGACCTCAACGTAGCGGAATCATCAGATGATGGTATTAAGAATTCTACATTGCTTTGGCTGTAGCGGGCAAATGCCGCCGTTGGCACATAACACTCGACGATCTTGATATAGACAGAATCAATTTTCGGCACAGATGCCAGGTTTTGTGTAGTAGCAATGGTTGAACTCAATGCACACACGAATGCAATGAGTATAAACAGCAATCTCATTCTCCGCTCCAATTTGGTTTACGTTTTTCAATAAATGCTTTCATGCCTTCTTTCTGATCTTTAGTGGCAAAAAGCAGGTAAAAATTCTTACGTTCAAATTCCAAGCCCCCTTCCAACGTGGTACTAAAAGATTTTAGTACCGACTCCTTTGCAAGGCGTGCTGCAATGGGTGCCTTTTCTGCAACAGTGGAAGCCAGTGCGAAGGCTTCTTCGAGATAATACTCGACTGGTACTACACGATTGACCAGCCCGGCAGACAATGCCTGCTGTGCCGAAATCATCGATCCCGTCAGCACAATCTCCATTGCCAATGCCTTGCCTACAGCCCTTGTGAGCCTTTGTGTACCACCAGCACCGGGCATAACGCCAATGTTTATTTCCGGCTGTCCAAACTGCGCTGTTTCGCTTGCTACAATCATATCGCAAAGCATGGCAAGCTCACACCCGCCACCGAGTGCAAAACCACTAACGGCGGCTATAATTGGCGTCTTTACCTGCCGAATACGATCCCACCGCGCAAACTGATCTCGATTGAGCATGGCAACAGCATCTGCATCCGACATTTCAGAGATATCTGCACCGGCTGCGAACGCATGCTCGTCTCCATGCAACACAATGCATCGAACTGAAGCGTCGGCATCGAATGCCTCAAATGCATAGACAAGTTCAATCATTGTCTGCAAACTCAGTGCATTTAGGACGTTTGCTCTGTCAATGCGGATAGCACTTACACCGGGACCTGGTTGGTAAGTTTGGATACAGGTATAGGTATCGTTCATAGACTATTCAAATCAAGTTCAGCTAATTTACCAACAATTCGCGGTGAGTGCAGGCGAAAATGGACTATATCTATCTTGGATCACTTGAGCCCGATGACGCCATTGTTGATGCAGGGCAATCGGAGCTTAAACATCTCGACGTGCTTCGTATCAGAGACGGAGATGTTGTTGGAGTTTTGAATGGCAGGGGGCTGATTGCGATGTGCAGGGTGAGCCGTAATAAAAGGCGCATATCGCTACAAATTGAATCCAGGCGTGTTGTGGCAAAGCCCCCTTCCCTAACGCTTGTAATGGGACTGCTCGATAATCGCGATCGGTGGGAATTCGCAGTTGAAAAGGCAACGGAGTTGGGAGTAACGAATATCGTTCCGTTGATATGCGATCGTGTTCAGCGCAGGCAATTCTCTCGCGATCGTGTGAATCAAAAAATCATTGCAGCACTAAAACAAAGTGGAAATGCATGGTTGCCGCAAGTAGCCGAGCCCGTTTTCTTTTCTCAGCAGGTGGAATTATTGAAATCGTTTTCCAAGGTTGTTGTTGGCGAAGCAGATGGGGATCCGCCAATGTCCTTTTCTGAAACGGATAATGTTGCAATTGTTATAGGTCCGGAAGGTGGATTTTCCGTACAGGAAACCGATCAGTTATCACTGCTCACAAACACCGTGGTTTGGCGAATAGGCAATAACAGGCTTCGATCGGAGACAGCAGCAATTTCTCTTCTTGCTGCATTCCACTCACACGTTAGTTTGTAACGTTTTACTTCCTTATAACTACGGGCTTTCGGATGATACCGTTGTTGCTCTGTACAAGAATGTGGTAAACGCCCGTTGCAAGATCGTGAACCGGAATAGGTATGAGGCGAATCTGCGGGGTCAACGATTCTTGTAGCAACTGAATAACATTTCCAAGACCGTCGACAAGAACAACCTTTACATTTGCTTCATGTTCCAGCGTTAACTCGATAGAACCTCGATCCGTGCAGGGATTGGGACTAATACGCACAAGGACTCCTGCGTGAGATTCTTCTTCGTTGATACCAGTGGTGCCAGATGGCCATAATCGCGTTGTAACCGGAAGGTGATCAGAAACTGTTGATGAGTACGACGACAAGTATGCCTGCGGAGATTCCAGGAAGGTGCGGTAATGAGTTTGCTTTACCTCGTTACTGATGAAGATGTGATCGAGGAAGGATCTCAAGCCCCCTACATAGGAGCTCAAGCCCTGCTGCTCAAGCAGATACGTTGGAGATGACCACGAAGATGTATCACTAAAAAATGAGATGTATGGCGAGTCAAAAGATGTATCAACAACACTGCCAATAAGATTATCATTGAAATCACCAGTAACAACGACGTTCGCATCAGAATAAAAATCGTTTAGATATGAATGAAACGTTTCTGCATCGACTTTTCGGCGCGAATAATCTTCAAGTGCTGATGTAGAGTCTGTTGCCTTTGCATGAATGTTGAAAAC
>JAGVJW010000171.1 GCA_020050895.1 bacterium
TAATTGCAATGCGTAAAACATATCGGCTGGTTTCTTCGTTAAGAAACAAATCGTAAAAATCTTTAGCACCCTGATATCGTTGGTTTTCTGCAAAATTTTCATGTCCCATGTTGTAGCCAGCCGCTGCATTAGTCCATGAGCCTGTGGCCGTGTACCCCTGGCGCAGGTAGCGCATTGCAGCGTGTGTGCTTTTTTCGGGGTGACGTCTCTCATCCACCTTCTCCGTCACAATCAAACCCATGGACCGTGCCGTAGTGGGAATCATCTGCCACAGTCCAACGGCATCTTTGGGAGACTTGGACATATACAGTGCACTCTCGGCAATGGAAAGGTATTTCATATCATCCGGCATCTTCTCTTCCTTGATGACGCGCTCAAACATTGGAAACCAACGAGCCGAGCGCTTGAGATAGAGCACAATTTGTCCGGGTGTTTGAAGGTTTATGTAGAACTCGCGTTCTGCGCGTTCTCGAACCTCAGGGTCTGCGAGAGGGACCCATTCGCCGCAAAACGACAATGAATCGGGCAGTTGCCATCTGCTGATAGGCAGTGTATCGGTATGGATTGCATTGCTCTGGTCGTTTGCGCCTCGGGCAGTGTCGGAGCATGAGGTTGAGATCAAACCAAGGCTGAAGAGGCAGAGGCTCCAAATTCGATAAAGTGCGTACATAGTTGTTTCTCCCAATCATCGTTTGTAGCTATTACAACAACTCCATTCCGTTGTTGATGCATTTGAACCTCGCGTTCCACAATTCGTCTTCCTTCGGCATCCAATGTATTTGTTGGTTCATCGAGCATCAGAAAGGCTGGATTCCGATGAACAGCAAGCGCGAGAATTACGCGCTGGCGTAAGCCACTGGAAAGCGTTCGAACCATTTCATCGGCACGGTCGGCCAGACCCACACGCGCCAGCGTTTGCAACACTTCATCCCGATCCTGATGTTCACCATGCATTCTACGCTGAAGCAGAATTAGCTCCACAGGCGTGAATTCATCATACACTTGTAGGTAAGGAGCTACCATGCCAACATGGTATGGACGGAAGTCTTCTGATACGATATTGTTATTTATTACCGACTCAACGGAACCTGAATCGTGTCTTAACAGCCCGCATAAAATCTTCAGTAGGGTTGATTTCCCCGAGCCATTGGGTCCTGCAATGCAAAGGCATTGTCCGCTATGCACTTCGATGCTAACGTTGTTTAGCACATTGCGCCATCCGTACGATTTGCTAACGTTTACAGCCCTCAGCGATGCAAGGATCTTCATCGCTTTACCAAAACCTTGTATAACGACTCCTTCCCGTTCACCTGGACGCGTAGGAGATAGGTTGAGGGAGCAAGATCACCTGGAAGCTCGAAGGGAGCCACAATGCGCGTATCGTCAAGAATTATAGCATTCGAGCTTTTAGCCAGGCCAACCGTTTGCATATTCATTAATGTAATTGTTGCCTCTTCGCCCGGAAGAGCATCGTAGACTGGCACATAAACAGTACGCGACTGATCCAGATTCACAGGCTGCGGATACGGTGAAGCCGTGCGCGCAGTGTTTGCCCCTTCAATAACATAACACAATTCGGGAGGTGACACGGAAGCGTACCATTGTGTACCACCGATAGGAACTCCGTTCGGAATTTGTGTAGTGCTTAATACTATAGAAAATGATTTTCGTGCCGACACATCGGAACTCACCATTGCAGCGGTTTCGGGCCACGACACAATAAACGTTGCAACCACGGGCGTTTGTGCATCGATGAGTGAAGGGATCGTGTAGCGAAACATCCGCACTTCAAATGGGCGCAGCTCTCCACTTGCCACGGCAGAGGGCGGCGTCGCATTTTCATCCACTGCCAAAGCAAACTCTGGTATCTGGTCTGCATTGTACATGATGGTGTTGTAAGCTCCCCGACTTCCAGTAAAGTACAACGACTGCATGTCTGAACAGAAACTGCTTGAGAAATTAATCCCGTGCGATTGGGTTGCATCGAGCAGCGCTTGAAAGGGGCGTGTTCCAAGTTTAATATTATCCCACAACGATCGAATTACACCATCACCCTTTTGCTGATACCAGGTATGTGCGTACCAACCCCACACATAGCCGTTGGTGGACGATGGGTCGCTGAACGGCCAGAGATACGGCTGTGTAAATAGTTTAGACGTGAACGTCATCCAATCTCCTATTTCCGGATGGGTGCGGATTTCCATCCACACAGACGTCAGTTCGTATACCATCAGCTGAGTACCGGCATCACCGTAAGCACCGATTTGAATAGCATGATGAAGTTCGTGTGAGCAGGTAACGCGAAGTGCATCGATACCAAATGTTGCATATACGGGCAGATCAAATGCATTCCTATCGTCAGCAGAGAAATTGTTGTCGATCTCTATCCAGGAAGTATATCGATTAGGCGGGGCAATCGTGAGAATCGAATCCAGTTTCGTTGTTCCATAGAGACCTGAGCCCGATGTGCCGCGTTTACTCAGATCAATCAAATACACATCCAGCGATTGCGAGCCCCCTTTCATACCATCATTTGGATACAGCTGATATTGCATGGTATCGATAAATGCGCGGTAAGCGAAGAGGAGGGCTGACATTGTTTCCTCGACGAAGTCAGGAATACCCGATGCATCTTCATCAGAAGGTGGCACGCCATCGGGACCAGTTCGGGTGAAATGAACACGAAACGTTGTATCGCTGTCTTCGATGAATTCGGGAAGGTCGGGCCGATCCTGGTTCGTTAGTTTACCTTGTTCAAGCAAGCGGATAGTAAACCTGTTTGAATCCTGAAGAAAGCCGCATCTAGACGTGGACTGCTCGCCAATAGCAAACCCACTGCCCGTTGCTGAGACCAGCAGCATGCATACGATAAAGGTTCGTGTGTAAGTGCTCAACGGCACAACTTCAGCGGAACATCTCCTTGATCATACCCCACGTGCGTTTTATGCTGCTAACCGTATGTGAAACGCTTGCAGTTGCGGAGTATGAGGAAGACTGATCGGATCCGACGAGTTTAAGTCGGTAGGTGAAATACGTTGATGAAACAGTCGCGTCGTCGTTCTTTCCGAAAGCTTCTTCATCAGTATAGGTATAGGCTTGATTGCTACCCTTGGCGGCTACAGAGCCGATGGATCTGAACACCTGATCGGGTCCGGCACGTTCAATTTCATAATTAACAACATTACCTTCGTTGGAAGAACGCCATTCCAGAGTAACTGTCGAGCCATTGGATTTAGCACGGAGATAATCCACCGTTGCTTCTACACCCAGTACCGTCACCGTGGTTACAAGCAAGAGGCCGATAAGAGGAGCGAACTTCATCACAGGCTAATTTAGGCACGATTTCAGTTTGGAACAAGACCTATGTCTACGGGTTAAATTGTCCCGCCAACTTACGAAATCAAACACAATGCCAATACGATGCCGGGTATTACGGATACCCGGCATGGAGGCTTTACGGTTTTGCGAGGAGGGGCGGATGCGGATAATCCCCCTCTTCCGGACGTATCTCTACATCTTCAAACAGAATGTCCGGGGAGATAATGGTGGCGATCTCGTACAACGAGCCACCCGATAGAAACGAAGGTGTAACCGTCGGGGCAAGGTAATTCATCACGGTCTTGCTCCTGCCCGTAGCTACGATGTCCTTGAATACTGCCGGCGCGAAGCCGGCTCCCTGTACGCCTCGAATGACTTCTTCGGTGCCATCGGGAAATATGCGAACGGTTTCGAGTAGATCGGTGGTGCCATCTCCGGAGAAACCCTGCATTTCTCCAATACTAAGCTCATAGATGCCAGTGGAGAAAATGTTCATATCGGTGACTTTTCGCACGATGATGCCGTACGGAAGATCCCTGTCCTTAACTAATTTTAACAAACGCTCGCGTAATTGCATTGGGGTTAAGGAGCGCTCGGCATCTTCATTACGTAACTCGACAACGCTGAGCATAGCACCTCCGCCACGCTGATGCCCGTTCGATGCCTTAATGCGTTTTGTGGGAACACGCGAAGATAAAAGTGTGCGCAAATAGCCCTTGTCAACTAGCTTGACGTCTTGTGCAAGTATGCCGTCGTCATCGATGCGATAGTGTCCCGCTACAGGAGTGCCATTGGATTCTTCCATAGACGGAATGGCGTATACACTGAGGAATTCCGGTAACACCCGTGCACCGATTTTGTTCTGAAACACCATGTTTTTATCGTTGGTTCGGAATCCACCTTCAGAAGCTACCTGGCGTTGCGCAACACAATTGCGCGCAAATACCTGGGCGAAAATTTGTGTTGCTGCCTGACCCTCAAAAAGGACAGGACCTGAGTATGCCTCAATAGTAGGGGCTGACGCTACTTTATCAAGATTTTTAATAAGTCCGTTTGTAGCCCGTTTCAGCGAATCAACTCCCGGCAAATCCTTTGGATCGATGCTGTACGCTGAATACATTTCTGAAAGGGGCATCCCATCGGCTGCTTGTGTTGTGGCAATTATCTCAACTCCGGTAAAGCAATCAATCTTGTGGTAGCGTCTGCCTTCGGAATTCACGAACATTGTCTCGACAGGAACGAATTCAATGGAAACACGCGAGCCGTGGACGCTCTTTGCGTCGCGAAAAACGGCGCTTACAGGCTTTGCGATGTCTATTAACTTGTCGATCGACGTTGCATAGACTGCGGCACGCAAATCCGTGGCGCTGTCTGCACGCATAAGCTGATAGTCCCACGTTGTATCGCTACGTGTTTTATTCTTGAGCGTAGCCAGCTTCTTGGTATATGCTTCTACAGCCTCCTTGTAGCATGCGTCGGTGGCAAGCCACAACTCGCGTTTCAGCAGGCCGATCGGAACGTCGTACGGTATATGTCGGCTGCGAAAGGTTTCTTCGTCATCAGACGATCCGAAGAAACCAAGAGCAACGTCAAAAAAGTTAGTATTGTCAAATTTTGACGATCCAACCCTGACCTTCACTGTGAGCATTGCCATGCGTGCAGTGTCGATCTCCTCGACTGCTCCAAGTACGGCTTGCACTCCATTACGCCTTCTGAATTGCAACGTGTACTCGATGTTGTATGGTCGTGCCAAATCGCTTAATGCAATGTTTTGCATGTTTCGTTGTAGCTCTTCCTCCATGGTATTCATCAATACATTTCTGTCGGCGGTAGAAATGTATTGTCCATCCGGATCGTCGAGTATTGGCAGCTTGGCTTGAGATTTTTCTTTCTTCTGAACTTCGATCGTTGATACAAACAGTTCGGGTGATGATGCACTTACCGGCACTCCGCCTGACTCCGCACCGCACACTCCGTTGAAAATTCCGATGTCGCTCGATGCTGCAACAATGTTGTTAAATGTGGTAAGGGGCGTTCCAATGAGATCTACGCCACGAACCAATTCGTCGGGGCGCCCGTCGGCATAAATCTTGTATACGATCAGCGGCAGAACATTAAATGCATTGGGTATTGTGCGTCCGGTAAATGTGAATCCACCCTGAATGTTATCGAAATACAAACCAAATTCTTTTCCTTGCTTTTTGCATTCAGCGCGAAGCAAACCGCGCAGCGAATCAGGTGATACAGACTGCTCGGCTTCGACAATCAAATTCGACTGACGCGACACACTTCTATATCCCGCTTCACGCCTGCCATGACCGTTTGACCGTGGAAACTTTTCGATCGGTGAACGCGACATCAGAAAGTTCCTGAAGACACCGTGGTCCACTGCAACCACGCGCTGACCGGGTATCCCCTCGTCGTCGAATTTGTATGCACCCACAACATCCTGACCACGGTACGATTTGATTGTCGGATCAAATACAACGTTGATGAAACTCGGCAGAACAGGTTGGTTCAGAAACGCCTTGAATGTTTGACTTGAATTGGCATCCTTTTGGCGATGCCCCTCAACTCTGTGTCCGAAGATTTCATGGAAGAAGACTCCTGCACTGCGTCCCGAGAGGATTGCTGGTCCCGAAAAAGTTTCCATCATGGGTGCCTGCCGCAGTTTCTGGCAGAGGCTTACGAGGGTCTTTGCATCGGCCAAGAGCTTTTCTACCGACGGAAGCCGATCTTGAGAATAGGCGGAGTAACTCTCATACAGCGGAAGGCTCATGCCATCGTCTGCCTTCGTCTTCACCATAATATATAATTTTATGATCGGCTCATACGATTGTATGATGCTTCCTTCGCTATTGACAAGGTATTTGATAACACGATCTGCCTGTACCGAAACCTTGCCTTCGTACATGCCTGGTTGCCCCTTAAATACAGCGGAAATAGTTCTGATGTTCTGTCGCCAGGTGTCAACATCGAACTGCAACGGTGTTGGTTCTTCGATAAAGTTGTATGGTTTTTCAACCGACATATCAGCAGATGTGTCCTCGTCACGCACCTTGACTTTCTGGTTGGTGACGACCTTTTCATACCGTTCCGAAGCGGACTTGTACGCTCTGTCGGTAGCAAGCCAAATCACAGAGCGCAACGCTTCGATATCGTTGCTCAGCGGAAGTGATATGCCTCTGCTGCCTCTTCCCATTTCGAAAGCAACGCCGCGAATTGAATGTGTGTTGTCCAGTGCATGCGATCCAACGCGAAGATCAATATCGAGCACTCGTTTTGATTGAGTGTTGTCTGTTTCGAGCTCACCGAAAGTTGCCACTAAGCGGGTTGATGTAATGTCCGTGACGCCATAGGCAAGGTAGTATGGAGCAGTTGGCTCCTTTGCCAAACCTGTCATCGTCCTGTCGAGTTCAGCCTTCATGGCGCTGAGTACAGCCGACGTGGCTGCGGCGTCTGAATCAGATATACCTACGGTAAGTGCAGCAACGAGTGCAGCAAGTGTCCGAAGCAACATCATGGGATTACGGAGTGAGAATTTCTTTACTAACAATGTTGAGATTTTCATCCAGCTCATAGATAATGGGAACGCCTGTGGCGATTTCAGTTTTGAGAATTTGTTCAGGTGCAAGATGTTCAACGAACATGATGAGTGCACGAAGTGAATTGCCATGTGCAACAACAAGAATGTTCTTACCGGATTTTAACATCGGTAGAATGAATTCATCGAAATACGGAGCAACGCGAGCTCTCGTGTCTTTGAGTGATTCGCCGTTTGGCGGAGGAACATCGTAGGATCGTCTCCAGATATGAACCTGCTCAGCGCCATACTTGGCAGCAGTTTCCGCTTTGTTGAGACCCTGGAGGTCGCCATAGTGTCTCTCATTCAAAGCCTTATCGCCATAGATCGGCAGGTCATGCTTTCCGGCGGCTTTCAGCGTAATGTCGGTAGTATGTGTTGCGCGAATAAGAGCCGATGTGAATACAACATCTATTGGCAAGTCTTTTAGCAAGACACCGGCAGCCCGTGCTTCCGCCTCCCCCTTTGGAGAAAGATCGATATCGATCCACCCGGTAAAACGATTTTCAAGATTCCATTGTGATTCTCCATGCCGGAGAAGTATCAGCATTGGCATATTATTTACCGCCTTGTCGAATTAGTGCACAGTTCCATCAGCACTCCGCCTGTCGATGTTGGATGCAAGAATGCAATCAGCATTTCATGGGCACCGTAAACTGGGTCTTTGTTAATTAATCGAATGTCGTTGGCTGACAAACGTGCAAGGTCATCCTCCAACGCGTCTGATGTAAATGCAAGATGATGCACACCTTCACCCCGTGTGCTCAGGAACTTCGTTATTGGTGACTCTTCGTTGATGGGCGCCGTTAGCTCTATA
>JAGVJW010000095.1 GCA_020050895.1 bacterium
TAATTGCAAAGGCACTGGAAAATTCCGACATTCATCCACACCTTACCGTTGGTACAACGGATGAGGCTTCGCCATACGACATTGCCGCCATCCACCAGGGAATGGAACAGATAGGCGCTCATACACACTTGAATTCAATCCGCGAGATTACTGTCGACGCATCGAACAACATCGTCAGCGCCCCCTGCTACATGATGGAAGCAACGATTGCAGAAGTTCACGACAACATCAAATCTGCCATCCATGCACTGCTGGCAATGCTTGAGCCGGAGATAGTTAATGTCTGAACTCGTCGCGCTGCCAACATTGATTTTCCCCACGTATGCTGCGAAAATCAATAGTTCAAACGACGGGCTGCAGATTTTTGACGATGTGCGGCGAACATACGTTACGCTGACTCCAGAAGAGTGGGTACGCCAACACTGTATTCACTGGCTTGCCGGACTCGGCTATCCGTTGGGGAGATGCAGTGTTGAACGGCGGATAGACAAAACAGGGATGCGATACGATGTTCTATGGGTCGACGCGCAGCTTCGTCCGTTTTTACTTGTAGAATGCAAGGCTCCAACCATTAAGGTCTCCTTGGATACCTTGCGCCAAACAGCGTGGTATAACATCACCCTAAAGGCCCCCTACGTCCTTCTTACGAATGGTCTGCATGCATTTTGTGCATTGGTTGAAAAGGACGGCCGCGTAGATCCCGTGCCGGATGTCCCCACATATCCGGTAACTAAATGAAATTAGCACTTCATTCACCTCTCGACATGCATCTTCACCTTCGTCAGGATGAAATGCTCAACGCAGTTGCGCCCCTATCGGCCAAATACTTTGCCGGCGGCGTGATAATGCCAAATCTTATTCCGCCAATCAACAGCATTGAGCGGTTGTTATGGTACACAGCCGAAGTTAAACGAGCAACTGAGCCATTCGTGTTTGAGCCGTACATGACGCTGTTCTTCCGCTCATACACGTTTCGGGAGCTCGAAGAAGCAAGACAGAACATCATTGGCGTCAAACTCTACCCCTCCGGCATCACAACAAATAGTGAAGGGGGCGTGCAAGACCTGTCACTTATCGAACCCACGCTCTCCATGATGCAGGAACTTGATATTCCGCTTCTCGTTCATGGCGAAACGAACGGATTCGTGATGGACAGGGAGAGTGAGTTTTGTCGTATTTATCAATTGTTAGCATCTAGGTTTCCAGGATTAAGGATTGTGATGGAGCACATCACAACACGCGACGCCGTTCTGTTGCTGGATAGGTACGAAAACTTATTTGCAACGATTACGCCTCATCATTTGCTTACAACGCTCGATGACGTAGTTGGCGGACTGATGAATCCGCATCTGTTTTGTAAGCCCATTGCAAAACGTCCGGAAGACCGTGATGCACTTCTCGCCACTGCTCTAAGCGCCCACTCCAGGGTAATGATGGGAAGCGACTCTGCGCCGCATCCCGTTAACATGAAGGAATCTCATGGATGTGCAGCCGGCGTTTTTTCCGCGCCGATTGTTCTTCCATTACTCACAGAGTTGTTTGAGCGGCACAATGCGCTTGGGCAGCTACAAGCGTTTGTAAGCTCGAACGCATGCAGGATTTATCGCATAACGCCCCCTGAAAAAGAAGTACGGCTTATCAAGCAATCAATGATTATCCCGGCATCATATAATTCCATTGTACCAATGTGGGCTGGTTATGAAATCTCCTGGTCGGTCGAAGATTAGCACGCTGACGTCTGTTAGCATCTTCATTCTTGTCTCTACGTTCACTGTCTACTCCCAGCCCATATTCGACACATGCGGGTTGGAGGGTTCTGCTGTGCGATCTGATGCACGAATACTAAACAAAAAGAAGAACCGCTGGGACGTTCCGGACTCCTCGCAGATCAACAGGGCAATTACATTTACCAAATTGCTTGCATCAGATTCTTTGCCCAATGGATTTGCCGAAGGAGATGCTGCAGAAATAGTGGCGTATGTATCCGATGTAAAGCTGGGTTCCAAGGAAACATGCAATTGCAACAAGGTCGACTCGGCACACAGAGACACGCATATCGAGCTAACGATGGAGCCGAATGTAAATATTGATAAGACAACGCTTGTAATAGCGGAGGTTACACCGAGATATCAGCGCTCCAAGCTGGCCGAGGGATTAGACTGGTCTACGCGTGGTTTGCGCGAAGCATTCCTCGGACGCTGGGTGCGAATTCGTGGATGGGTTTTTTTCGACAAGATGCATGCAGATGAATCCGCAGGTTCCGATAATACACGTGTCTGGCGGGGCACTGCCTGGGAAATCCATCCAATTACGAGCATCACTCTCACAACTTCCGATTCATCATCGGCTGCGCCGGCTAGTAGGCAACCCGAAATAAGCAGTCAGCCTCAAATAAATCGTCCCCTCCGACAATGTTCAGCCATCACGACGAAGGGGACGAGATGTAAGCGCATGACGTCTAACGTCAGCGGACTATGTTGGCAGCACGAGCGTTAGCTCCCCAGCGCTGTTTTTTCCACCACTGCAATTCTCCCGGCGTTTCTCCCGGCGTTTCTCCCGGCGTTTCTCCCGGCGTTTCTCCCGGCGTTTCTCCCGGCGTTTCTCCCGGCGTTAGCTCGTATGCTTCCACAATTCTTTCAAGGCTCCCAGAGAACCCATAACACCTCCGGCTTCGAATGGCATAAAGACGACCTTATTACCGCCGGAAGCCATCTCCTTGATTGCTTCAATGTAGCGAACTGCGATGAGATACTGTGTTGGATCTCCCTTCAAGTCAGCGACAGCAGCGGCAACAGACCGGATTGCAGCGGCTTCTGCCTGAGCAACGCGCTCCCGTGCTTCCGCCTGACCCTGAGCCATAAGAACCTGCGACTGCCGACTACCATCGGCATTGTTGATTAGAGACTGACGCTGGCCTTCCGACTCAAGAATAGCACTATTCCTGCTCGCTTCTGCATTCAGGATAGTTGCCCTCTTTTCCCGTTCAGCTCGCATTTGCTTTTCCATGGCTTCCTGAACATCACGCGGCGGTAGGATATCCTGCAATTCCACACGGTTGACCTTGACACCCCATTTATGAGTCGCTTCGTCGAGGATAATCCTAAGCTTGGTATTGATAGTATCGCGAGACGTTAGGGTTTCATCAAGGTCGAGCTCGCCTATCACATTCCTGAGTGTTGTCTGCGTAAGCTTCTGCACAGCATCCGGAAGATTTGCAATTTCATATACAACCTTCATTGGATCGACTAACTGGAAATACAACAACGCATTAATCTCGATGGTCACGTTGTCGCGTGTAATAACACCCTGACGCGGGAAATCGTACACGGTTTCGCGAAGATCGATTCGTTCCGTTTTTGTGTGTAAATAAACAGGCGTACCCTTGGGGTCGGTTCGTACAAACCGCCAGTCGATTGCCCGCGCCCGGTCCACAATTGGTACAATAACGTTTATTCCGCTTTGAAGAGTTCTGTGATACCGACCCAGCCTTTCAATGATCATGGTCTCGGCTTGTCGAACTACCACAATTCCTTTTGCAACGAGAATAATTACAAACAATGCGAGAATACCGACGACGATTGTCATAGAGTTCCTTTCTGATGAATATCAGTAACAAATGTTAACATGTACCGCGTATTAATCACAGTCGTTCAACAACGACAATAGTTGAATCAACACGCACCACCCTGACGTGTTCACCGACTTCGATAGAGCTTGAGTCCGCGGAGATAGCTTGCCAGCTATCACCATCAATCTGTACTCGACCACTAATCAAATTGCTGGGAATGCGCTCGGTTACAATTGTTGTTCGCCCCACAATTGCGGCCGCACCTGTTAAGAATGCCGTTTTATCATCCTTAATCAGTGTTTTCTTGAGGATTGGACGAATTGTAACAAAAGAGATAAAACACATGATTGCAAAAACAATCAGTTGGACGACGACGGTGCCGCCCAAAAACGCTGAAACTGCTGCACCTATGGCTCCAACAGCAAAGTTTGCCAACACAAAACCCGGCGTAATGATTTCGAGAATCAAAAACGCTATTGCTACGATAAGCCAAATCTGAGAATCAGTCATAAATCACCTATATGCCAGGTATGCATCGAGATTGAGACCCTGTCTTTGTAAAAAGTCGGCATACATCCATTTGTAGTTCTGAACATCGGGTGCAAGAGCAACTGCGCGTGCATACGCCCTGTGAGCATCGGCCATAAGCCCCATCTCTTCGCACGCAGCTCCCACAATCAACTGCCCTATCGCCTGATCGCCTTCGCTGATGTCGTCATTAATTTCTGCAAGGGTTGCCTCAGCAGATTGCCGCTCCTCGCCAGTAATGTACCACAAAGAAAAATCGTCGGAGTGCATTGCTGCATCCGAAGCACTTTCTACACGCCAGGAATACAATGATGCTGGTTCGATTTTCAGAGATGAGATTGATGTAGTATAGAGGGTGTCTGACACAACGGTTGTATAGACAACTGTGTTGGATCTGTTTGTGACAACAATCTTATACGACGACACTTGGGGAGCACCGTGCCAGATGAAAGTGACTGAATCCGAAAGTAATCGAGTGTTACGTGGAGTAATCACAACCATGTGTTGTCCTGATTTCAAAGCACTATTCTCAACAGCTGCCAAGGCACGGAGCTCTCCTGGTCCTCCCACAACAGCAAGTACAGAGTCAACGAGGCTTACGTCGTCACCCACAGCTCTTTCAACCGCGCCCGTTGTTTTCATCTTTGAACGCCTGTCGTCGGTAAAAGAAACGGGTTCCTTTACCTCCGTTAGCTCCGAAACAACGTATGACGCGAACTTGCTTGTTGATGTTTTTGTTTTGCCGGAAGCCTTCTTATCCAACTCAGAAATTTTGTACGACCCATCCTTTTTAATTTCTACAACTCTTCCATTAACATGTGCCAGGCTAACATAAGCCCCCTTCCCAACAGAAATTTTTTCATTAGCCTTAATGGCTTGGCCAATTCTCGCATCGTTTCCCGATACCTGTACGGATCCACGGATGGCAAGGACTTTAAATTTTACCTGGCTCATCCCATCGATGGTTGAGAACATTCCGACTGCGACAATGAAGATTGTTAATCGAATGAGTTTATTCTTCATCATGACTCCAATTCTGTCTTATTCGGCGGCGAGATACGCGGAGGTTTACGCGAAGATGCAAACCTTTTGCGCCTTTGTATTCTGGAAATCGTTGTTAAGATGATTTTTTTCAGTGAATCCTGGTAGAGATCGTGAACTGTACCCACTAGAAACACCCCAAATAAGGCCGGTGTAAGTGCCAGCTTATAGTCGTAGTTAGAGAACACATACACAATCAGGAACAACATTGCTAGGGATTCAAGTAACTGCGTGCTAACAGCAATTACATCGTACCAGGATTCGTACCTCGTGTACATGTATGTGAAAAACATCACGTTTGCAACAAGCACCAGGAAGCCCGTAACAATCGACGCCCAAAATGGCATGCGGTCGATATAGTTTTCATGCAAGATCATTGAGAGAATGTTTGCATGAACAACACATCCGTACATATCCGGAAAGCTCCTGCCAACATAGTGCTCGTTCAATGGAGTGAAGAAATTGTCTTCGAAGGATTTCGCTCCAAGAGATGCGCCTAGGTATCCAAGGATGACTGCTTTGTTGGATACAATGCTTAGGTCAGCCGTTGAATCGAGAGCCATATCAACATCAATGAGATAGAATGATGATTCCTTACCGCGAAAATTTATTGATTCAATTCCCTCGGGTCTCTGCCTGGCTAAAGCAGCCTTGTTGGGGGCGAAGACGTCTGCCATTGCCAATGCAAATGATGGTTCTATCTTGCCTGCGTAATGCTCCTGGATGGTTGTCTCCCGGCAAGTCATGAACGACCTCATTTGATCAACAATGAGATTGGCATAACCCGTCTGCACTCCCTCCATAAACATTGGATTACTTGTTTCAAGAGTGTCGAACTCACGTTCATCCGTGGTCTTGAATGAAACCTTACTAACAAGAACCAGGTTGGGCGTTGAGCGAAATGACTCAACAAGGACACTATCTCCATACTCATCCTTGGGCAGTCGAAAGAATGCGTCGATGCCAACAACTTTTGGCGAGTACTTGTTGATGTTCCGGACAATTCGGGCAATGCCTTCGCGATCTTCATTCCCGATGTTGACGATCACAATTGAAGTATCGACGGAAGTCTTTGCTTCATCGCTGAATTTTGAAAAGACCATGTCTGTAAGGTCCAGGTCTTGCAACGCCTGGCCAACAGGGTTCAGAAAGTCGAAATTCTGTGGGATGAAATACAACGCTGCACTCACGCCGATTGTGCCAAGCGTGATCATAACGTTGTCGAACGAAAACATGATTTTTATTAACGGTCGCACCGAACCCCCTAATGTTCGTTGAGCACCAAATATATTGCACCTGAAATGTCAAAGAAAGCAAGCCCCTTTACCACTGTCTTCAGACCCAGAATAGATGTACTGCCAGGAGGGATACGGATTGTTGCCGATGTTGTCCCGTTTGTAGAGTCGTGCGCCATCGGCATCTGGATAAAGGCAGGTACGCGCGATGAGCCAAAAGGCCGCGCGGGAGTTGCCCATTTCGTGGAACATACATCATTTCGCAGGACCCGCAGCAGAACTTCCCGGCAGATTGCGCGCGATTTCGAAAACGTTGGTGCGTATGCTAATGCATACACAACAAAGGAAGAAACATGCTACTATGTGAGAACTCTGAGCGAATACATACCCAGGGTGATACAGACCTTAACGGATGTTGTTTTATGGCCAACGTTCGAGAATTCCGATGTTGAAAAGGAAAGGGGCATTATAGCCGAAGAAATTCGCGCCTACGAAGATGAGATTGAAGAATTCATCTTCGATGAAAGTGAATTGCAATTGTTTGGACAGCATCCGCTGGGTTTGCCAATTGTTGGCACCAGCCAATCAATAAATAACATCACAGCTACCGACGTTAAAGATTTTCATCATAAACATTATCATTCTGGATCGATTATTGTTACTGTCTCCGGTAATGTAGATGTCGATGATTTTATTGCGCTCACCGCCGATTTTCTGTCGTCGGCAAGTCGTGGACGAAAGACCATGAGGCGGTCTACGCCCCCTGCCCTTGCCCCTTCCGAGCAAATCATACGCAAGCCAATTCAACAAGCGCATCTGTTGTGGCACACCCGAACGAATGGTTTTAGTTCCAGAGACCGATTTGCTCTGATGCTGTTGAACGTAATTCTTGGCGATGGCATGACGTCGAGGATTAATCAGCGATTCAGAGAGACAAAGGGCTTGGCCTATAATGTTTATTCGCATTTGCAACTTTTTGTCGACGTTGGAATGTTTGGAGTATATGCGGGAGTTGATGAAAAAAAGGTTGATCGTTCGAGGTTGATCATTGAACATGAAATTGATGTTCTCGCTAAGAATGGCGTA
>JAGVJW010000167.1 GCA_020050895.1 bacterium
GGAGCATTTGCGATAGGGGGCCTAAAGGACGGGTGGTACAGAGTTCTCGTTGCACGCGATAGAAATAAAAACAAAATCGTTGATGCAGGCGAAGATTATTCAATAGATTACTCAGACATTTATGTTGCCGGCGGCAGGTCGCGTGAATCAAATTTGAAAATTGACGTTCCAGTTGACACAGCTGTGATTTCAGGAAAGGAAAAGCAATCCGATTCTTCGACGAGCGACACCTCGAAGGTTAAAGTCGAACCCGGTAGTGCCAACGGAGTTTTAATTGACTCAGTTAATTTTGGTCCTCCGTATCTTTTAAGGTTTGTTGACAAATCAGGTAGCGTACAAGCTGCACTGCCTCTTGTTCAAGGGGAGACATGGACGATTTCTTCAATCAAACCGGGAACGTATACCATCGATGTTGTAAAAGATCTCAATGGTAACGGATTATACGATCCCGGAACTGTTCGGCCGTTTTCATTCGGAGAACGTTGGAAGCTAATCGGGATTTCGATCACCGTCCGCGAGCGTTGGACTACAGACGACATTATCGTTATTATTCGGTGATTTCTTTATCATGTCTCATATATCGTTTCGAGGTTGTATGACAATCATAACTTTACGATGCATTGTCTTCGCTCTGTTCATATTATTCTTATTCAACCTACCTGTCTACGCTCAAAAGGATTTCACACTTCGCGTTGTTGCTACCAACCTTGAAATCCCTTGGGAAATTGAGTGGGGTCCCGATGGAATGCTTTGGGTTACGGAACGTCCCGGTATTGTTAGCCGAATAGATCCCGAAACTGGGGCCAAGCAAGTTGTGCTGGACATACAGGACTCTGTTTATGCAGCTTTGGAGTCGGGACTCTTGGGATTCGTCCTACACCCCGATTTTTTACAAACTCCCTATATCTACCTTACCTACGTTGGTGGTGATACAGCAGGTGAGTACAGAGTTGTTAAACGATATGAGTATGTTGAAGATACACTGGTTGAACCTCTTGATATTTATAGAATTTCGCCCGCAGGTTTCTTACATAACGGCAGCAGACTGGTAATTGGATCAGATGGGAAGCTTTATGTAACCACCGGCGATCACTACCAGGAGTTTCCCGCACTTGACGAGAATTCTGACATAGGTAAAATCCTTCGCATGAATTTAGATGGATCGGTACCCGACGACAATCCGATTCCGGGAAGATATATGTGGTCAAAGGGACACAGAAACAGCCAAGGTCTTGTACAACTCCCCAATGGAACCCTATGGGCAAGTGAGCACGGTAATGATATCGAGGATGAAGTAAACTTAATTGTAAAAGGCGGAAATTATGGTTGGCCTCGAATTGAAGGTCAGTGCAATGAAGAATACGAAATAGGGTATTGCGATTCGAACAATGTTCTGACACCAAAGTGGAGTTCTGGCGGGTTTACCGTGGCTCCTGGCGGTATTGAATATTATAATAGTGACCGCTATCCCGTGTTTGCAAATTCTCTGCTGATGGCAACACTTAAGCACAGCACGTTGTTCCAATTGCGGTTGAACGATGATGACGACAGTATTGTAGAAGTGTTGGATTACTTCAGGCGCAGTATTGGCCGGATTCGTGATATAGCCATTTCTCCTGAGGGAAGAGTCTTCCTATGTACAAGTAACAGGGAACCCAACGGAGTTGATCCTTTCCCTGTATTCGATGATGATAAAATTGTTGAGGTTATTCCTGTTCCAGATACAGCTAAGCCTATTTTTTCTGCTCCGGATACAATGTTTGTTAAGGCAAGAGTCGGAGATGAATTCTTGTTTCATGTTCCCGTAACCAACATTGGAACTGCACCCTTCAGGATTCAATTCGTTGGTGAACTCGATACTGGTTTGTTTTTACGAAGTGACCAGTGGAGAGTACCTATCACGGTACTTCCCGGGTGGACCTACCCACTCAACTTCCTCTTTGCCCCACCCGTTGATGGTGAATATTTTACGCAGTCAATAATAATAACAGACAGTCTCGGCAATTTCCCCATCTATCTCAAGGGCTCAACTGTTGTCGGAGTCCTCGACGCAACCATTGATACCCTCGTTGTGCAGTGCAGTAATTGCATTGAGGAATCCATTCAAGTTTGGTTTGTGAACACTGGTACAGATACTGTAACGGTTACCGGAGCTGCTATCGAAGGTGATGATAAGTCGGTTTTTGAAATTGTTGCAGTTGATACCGGTGTTGTCCAACCGGCCGACAGTGCATTTGTAACGATACGGTACATCGGACCACCAAGATCGAAGATGGTAAGTGTTGTCAGAATTAAAACAACGTCGTATCGCGATGCTTATACAACACTGATCGTTAATTCCTTAACCTCCGTCGGTTCTGGGCGACCCAATGAATTACCATTGTACGTTTATCCAAATCCATTTTCCTCTAAAATTACCTTCATCGTTCCTTCTGAATTAGTTGGTGAGTCCATCAGACTCTACAACCTATTGGGCTCGTTGATATATAGACTGGATGGCGGGACAGGTCAGGCTGTTGAGTGGGATCCTGCATCGGTGAGCAATATCTCGTTTAGCATGGGCGCATACATTGCATTCGTAACTAACGGGAAGAATTCTGCTATGACGTTAATTTATTACTTGGGCCAATGATTTTCATTGATGAAGACATACCCATTCTATTTGAGTATTTAGGCAAATTCGATTCAATTCAAACGTTTAGTGGGAGATCACTGAACAACCAGATGCTTCGCGATTGCGGTGTATCTGCATTGTTTGTGAGATCTACATGCATCGTTAATCAGGAACTGCTGTCTGGTACGGCGGTATCCTTTGTAGGCTCTGCCACTGCTGGTATAGACCATGTTGACCATGCCTACCTTGCTTCACACGGAATTCAACTCGCTTACGCGCCAGGTTCAAATTCTCAAGCTGTCACTGATTACGTGTTTGATTCAATTGCATTACTAGCTAGCAAACACCGCATCTCCGATGAATATGCTGACACAACATTATGCGTTATCGGCATTGGGAATATTGGATCGAGAGTTATTGAAACGGCAATTAGAAAGGGATTTAAGGTGTTGATCAGTGACCCGCCTAAGGGACATACTGAGCCGCTAAGCATGCTTCTGCCACTCTCCGATGTTGTAACACTTCATGTTCCATATACAACATCAGGCTCTTGTCCTACACACAGGTTGATGGGACAGGCAGAGGTGAATCTTCTCAAACGCGGAACTGTGCTGATCAATACCTCGCGAGGTAAGGTAATTGATGAATCGAAAGCAATAGACCGATGTATCGATGGGTCGCTTGTCTCCGTGCTCGATGTCTTTGAGAATGAGCCCCATGTTAACATCAGAACTGTTATCCAAGCAGATCTGGCTACTCCGCACATCGCTGGATATACACACTCGGCAAAGATTTGTGGTGCATTCACTGTATTGAATGCATATCTCGAGTTTATCGGTGAACAATTGTTGTCGTTTCAGCGCGAAATTCATCAGGATAGAACTCAAACAATTGATTATATATCAACGATGTTTAAGAAGGAATGGGAATCGGCACCAAAGGCTGAAACGTTCGACGGGTTACGAAGCAGGGCTCTTACAATGAGTATTTGATGTCGGAAAGGGGCGGTGCATTCGCATCCCTTTCCGATAGAATTGCATCGGTAACAAACCACTTAATCCCAAGCGTCGGGTCCAACGGGTTGATACTGCCCTCGCCCAGCGGATTGTAGATCGCTGTACACTTATAAATCACATCAACGGTATCGGTTAATGCACAAAATCCATTTGCAAAACCCGGCGGCACCCACAGGAGTTTTTGATTGCTGTCCGATAATTCGATTTCGATGTGTCTACCGAATGAAGGTGAGTCCTTCCTGATGTCAAGCTCGATGAATTGTGCTGACCCCGCAACAACACGAATAAGCTTCCCCATCGGTGGTAGAAACTGATAATGTAGGCCACGAATTACGTTACGATGCGAATTGCTTCTGTTGTCCTGAACAAAGACTTCTTCTAAACCAAGCTTCCACAAAGCATCAACTCTGTACAACTCCTCGAAAAATCCGCGATGGTCTTCGCTGCGCGTAGTCCTTAGAACGATGATCCCATTTAGGTGTTTTGATAGAATCTCGAATGACATGAATTACTTGATTGAGAGTTCAAAACCTTCGTCGAGAAGCTCATTAACTTTTTGCAATGATTTCGCTTCAGAGTAAAATCTCACCAGTGGTTCTGTACCGGACGCCCGGATTAAAAGCCATGCTCCTCCATCCACAGTGAACTTGTATCCGTCTCGATCGTCGAGCTGCAAAACACTGTAGTGTCCAAGCTTAAGCGGCCTCTTAGCACAAGCCGACATGATTGCATTTTTTTCCTTCTCAGTTACAAGTACATCACGACGTCTGAATCGATGAGGTCCAAATTCTTCATCAAGTTCATCGCAGAGCTTCTTAAGCGATTTCCTTCGAGTTGCCATCATTTCCAAAATCAGCAAACCGTTGAAGACACCATCTCGTTCAGGTATGTGCAATGAAGTACCCAAGCCCCCTGACTCTTCTCCGCCAATGATGATCCTTTCTTCCGACATCAGCTTCGCAACATGTTTAAAACCAACCGGCGTTTCGTAAAGTTTGATGTTGTGTTTTTCACAGTACCGATTTACCATCGACGTCAGGCTAACGGTCTTAACAACGGCACCGCGGCGTTTTTTATCTTCATAGAGGTATTTCAACAACAGAATGAAGGTTCTGTGTGGGTCAACATACGATCCTGTTTCGTCCACTAGCCCCAACCTGTCCGCATCACCATCCGTAGCGATTCCAATGTCTGCCTTCTTTTTCTTTACCGCCTTCATTAGTGGTTCAAGACATTCTGCAATAGGTTCAGGATGATCGATCTCTCCAAACGACGGGTTGTACTCTCCGTGAATCTCAATGGCCTCTGGAAGAATGCGGTGGATGAAGCCGATGCCAGCGCCGTGCATCGGATCGTAAACAACTTTAATGTTGCTCTTCGATATTAGGTCGAAGTCGATTTTCTTCCTTAAATATCTGATGAACGATTCCTTAGCATCAAAGAGCCTTATGCTTCGTTTTTCTATACATTCCTGAAGCGTAGGAATACTCATGGCAGGAAGCTTCCCATGCAATGCTGAGAGTTCCCGCTCAATTCTTGTTATTTGCTCGGGAATAGCCGGACCACCAAAACTCGCTTTAACCTTAAAACCATTGTATATAGCCGGATTGTGCGATGCTGTGATAACCACTCCAATCTGAGCGCTCTTCTGCCGCGTATGAAACGAAACCTGCGGTGTGGTACTCACGGAGTCAGTGAGATATACCGTAATACTGTAGGTTGTTAGAATACGAGAAACTTCCTCAGCAAATTGGCGCGACATAAACCTTGTATCATATCCTATAACGACAACTGCTCCGTGCTTCTTGATGGACTGCACATATCGTCCAGTTGCATGTGCAACCAACGACACGTTGGCAAACGTGTAGTCGCGGGCAATTACACCTCTCCATCCATCCGTGCCAAACTTGATGTGCGAGCTCATGACAGCGTTGAATCTCCTGCATATTCAGCGTCCTCGCCCAACATCTCTTCTATTCTCAGCAGTTGATTGTATTTGGCAACACGGTCGCTCCTGCAAGGTGCGCCTGTCTTTATTTGCCCTGTACTCAAAGCAACTGCAATGTCGGCAATGGTTGAATCTTCTGTTTCACCTGACCGGTGTGAGATAATGCTTCCATATCCAAAGCGCCTTGCCAGGCTAATAGCATCAAATGTTTCAGTGAGTGTTCCGATTTGATTAACCTTAATGAGAATCGAATTAGCAACGCCTTCGGCGATGCCTTTCGAGAGATATTCAACATTGGTAACAAAGACGTCGTCGCCAACAAGCTGTACCTGCTCTCCCATGGAATCAGTTAGCATTTTCCATCCAACCCAATCATTCTCACCCATTCCATCTTCAATTGAAACGATTGGGTAGGCTTTAACAAGCGAAGCATACCAGTCGATTAACTGGCTAGCATCTCTCCTCTCCTTTGAACTTTTATACATCACATAAGACCCATTCTCCCACATTTCACTCGCAGCAACATCCAAGGCCAGCACGATATCGTCTTTAGGTTTATACCCAGCAATTTCTATTGCCTCCATGATGAGGTCAAGTGCTTCTTCATTGCTCTTTAGGGAGGGGGCAAATCCGCCTTCATCGCCAATCGATGCACTCAGCCCACGTTTCTTCAAGACCCCTTTAAGCGTATGATAAACTTCTGCGCCAATTTGTAGGGCATGGGAAAACGAGTCGGCGCCGATGGGCATGATCATGAATTCCTGAATGTCAACATTGTTATCGGCATGACGTCCGCCATTCAGAATGTTCATCATCGGTGTGGGCAGCAAACTTGCGTTCACTCCTCCAAGATATCTGAACAGCGGCAAGCCATGAAAATCGGCAGCAGCCTTAGCAACGGCAAGTGAAGATCCAACAGTTGCATTGGCACCAAGCCTGCTCTTGTTATCGGTGCCGTCAAGGTCGATGAGTATCCTGTCTACCTGACGCTGATCCGTAGCATCCATCCCCAGTAATGCCTCTGCAATCTCTGTATCAACAAATTCAACGGCTTTCTGGACACCCTTACCGCCATATCGCGATGCGTCGCCATCACGGAGTTCAACAGCCTCATGTTCTCCTGTGCTTGCGCCGGAAGGAACTGCTGCTCTGCCCATTGAGCCATTTTCTAATTCAACATCGACTTCTAACGTTGGATTACCACGGGAATCAAGA
>JAGVJW010000094.1 GCA_020050895.1 bacterium
ACTGCTTTGTACAACAGAATTGGAAGCGCAATGGAAGAAACTTAACCTTCCTGCACAATATGCCAGCGGTTACTATCTCGACGTCTTCTTCCTAAAAGGTAATCCCAACTATGGTTGGGCTTGTAGTATTGAAGGCTTTGTTGTACGGACAACAGATGGGGGAGTAACCTGGATGGGGAGCAGCACTTCCCGACCCTTTTTGGAAAGCATTCAGTTTTTAACACCAACAATTGGCTACACATCCGGACCAGCAGGAATTTATCGATCAGACGATGGTGGTGCAACGTGGCAAGACATTACACCATATTCGTTAGATCTAAACCCATTGAGCGGATTCCAAAACTCGCCATGGGGAAGCTATTTTATTAACCAAAATGAAGGTGTATTCCTAGCCGATGGGTGCGGCAGCGTTCAGAGATTTTATCGCACAACGGACGGGGGACAGAACTGGCAGTACACCGTGGATAATATTGCCAATGCGAAACTCTCCGACGCTCTGATATTTCGAGACGGCTCTGGCTTTGCTGTTGGAAGCGGCGCTCTTTGGAGAACCTCAGACTATGGTGCAAGCTGGGACTTTCATTCTTTCACAGGGTCACGCATTTGGACGGAGGAACTCACATACTACGCGGGCAGCATTCTCCTCCCAACTGCCGGGAATGACTGTGACGGTTCTCCTATAGGGATTGGCTCACTTAGATACTCCACCGATAACGGGTACAACTTTGTTGAGTTCCAGACCAATGCAAATATGTTCGGCTCCTTCTTGCTTGACAATAATCGGGGATGGGGTGTGGGTAGCAACAAATCCATTTATTATACCGAAGATGCTGGAAGAACATGGGTCTTGAGGAACTGCGGCGTTCAGGGAGATTTGGACGATATCTTCTTCCTCGATGACACAACCGGATGGGTTGTCGGAAACGGTATTTACCGTTCTAACTTTAATCAACCCGCAAATCCTGTTTCGATTGAACCAGATTCAAACCTGATTGAATTGTGTAAAGGCGATTCAGTTTTTATCAGGGCAACCGACGGTTTTTCCCAATATCGATGGAACGATGGAGTTAGGTCTCAAGGAAGGTTAGTAAGTGAGGAAGGCCTTTACATTATTAGCGCATTTGATGAATTAACGTGCAGAATTATGTACGACACGTTAACCATACAGTATAAGCCCAGCAAGGATCCTGTGATCGAAGTTAGCAAGACAGATATTTGTGAAGGAGATTCCATTGAGCTGCGACTGATTGGAGACTTCATTTCACAGACGTGGTCGACAAAGGACTCATCGAAGTCTGTACGAGTACGAAAGGGTGGAATTTATACTGTAACCACTATAGATAACTTTGGGTGCAGACGTACTGCATACAGCCCGTTTATCTCGGTTCGCCCTTTACCAGATCCGGTGATTACTGCAAACCGCAGCACTACAATTTGCAAGGATGAATCAGTCACTCTATCTGCCTCGCCTGGATATGTCAGGTATGTATGGTCGAATGGTTCAAATGAACAGACAATAACAGTTAGCGAAGCCGGAGCATATGCTGTGACTGTAACTAATGAATATGGCTGCTCTGCAACATCGGATTCGGTTAGAGTTACCGTGCTTGATACAAAAAATAAGATTGAAGTAGATCTCAGTAGTACAAATGGTGATTTTATCATTCCTGATCAAATTGTTGGAGAGAAGAGCTGCAATTATTTTACCATTCGCAATGGATCGTTAACAGAAGACCTCGTAATTGCTAAGCCTTGGTTAGTTGGCAATGTGATTTTTTCCATTCCTCAGGCACAGTTGCCAATACGTATAGCTCCGCAACAAACGGCGACGCTCGAGCTCTGTGCCTCGGCAATTGACACGGGATTGATTGAGGATACACTCTATTTGCCAGATACATGCTCACCAACACGGATACCTATGAAGTCGAGAGGAATGTCGTTGGCATTTGAAGGTACATCGAGATGCAGCGTTGGCGTTTCAACACTGGTAATCCGTGCTGGTAAAACCTATCTTTTATCTGCCCCTTACCCAATGCCAGCTAATCATCAGTTTGCTGTAGAGGTTGAACCGGCAGTATCGCAAACAGAAGCGAGCATGTTTGATGCATTGGGCATCGAGCGTGCGCGAGGAAATGTTATCAATCTCGAAAAGAGCTCGCACATTGAGTTTCTTACAGACAACCTGCCTGTTGGTGTTTATCAGGTAGTGATTACGTTTGATGGAGACGTTGTCAAATCGTATACAACGCTAATTCAGCGGTAATAAGATGCATATGTCCGAATAACAGTTCATGTGTATTTTTGTGGCTGAATTATTAGAGAAATATGGCAACTATTATTTCGCTTGATCCGCGTGTTACGCGGATGGAAATCGGTGTTGATTCTGCACAGGAATCCGAGCCAAAGAGCGCCTTGGATCAGTTTCAAACATTTGAAGTTTTCCATCAACAAAAACGTGGTGCTCACCACGTCCACGTTGGTTCCGTTCATGCACCAAACGCAGAAATGGCTCTTGTATTCGCAAAGGAGCAGTTCGCTCGCAGAGGCCAGACGGTTAACGTTTGGGTAGTAAGTACAGACCATGTGCTAACTATGCGTGGAGAAGATGCAGATATCTTTGAAACGACGCCTGAAAAGAAATATCGCGATGTAGCTGCATATATGGTCCGCAACAAGGTTGAAGCGTATAAGAAATCGTTGAAGGAAGGGGGCGAGGAATAATGAATTCAGACGCAATAAAAGACCTGTTGCTGAGAGTGGCAGACGATGAGCTGATTATTGCTCATCGGCATTCAGAATGGACTGGACTTGGGCCATTGCTCGAAGAAGACATTGCCTTCAGCTCCATTGCACAGGATAAGCTGGGTCATGCACAAGCCTTGTATTCAATACTCCACGAAAATTTTTCACTTGCCACTCCCGATGAAATGGCGTTTATGAGGAGTGAAGTCGATTTGCGCTGTTGTCATCTTACTGAACTTCCAAATAAAGACTATGCATTTAGTCTGATGCGACATTTTCTGTTCGATGCTGCTGAATATCTCCGCTACGCCATGCTAACAAAGAGCACGTTTGAGCCGCTTGCGCAATTGTCACGAAAGGTTCATGGAGAAATTAAATATCATTTGTATCATGCCACCACATGGGTTGTACAACTTGGCGGGAATGGCACGGCTGAAAGTCACGACAAATTGCAAAGAGCTTTAAATGAGGCGTGGCCGTATGCCCTGGGCATGTTCGAACATGGTCCATATGAAGAACAGTTGAAAACAGACGGCGTTTTTAACGGCGAAGACGAATTGAAGATTATCTGGCTCGAATACGTGAAAGATATATTGAACAAGGCAACGATGATTATTCCTTCGGATGCAAAACATGTGTTAGGAGGTCGGCATGGTTATCACACTGAGTATCTGCAGCCATTACTGCTGGAAATGACGGAAGTATATCGCATTGACCCTGCAGCAGAATGGTAAGATGACTGTACCTCAGATCATAGAGCACCTACACGGCGTAAAAGACCCTGAAATCCCAACCGTTTCTGTTGTCGACATGGGCATTGTGAGCAAGGTCGAGATGCAGTCTCCTGATAGAGTTGTGGTGACAATAACACCAACATTCGTTGGCTGTCCTGCCCTAGAAGTGATGAAGCAAAACATCGACCAAGCTATAAGGGAGCTTGGAATAGAATATGTCGATGTTATCGTAAGTTACGATATACCCTGGACGTCGAATAGAATCACTGAGCAAGGCCGGGCAGCGCTACTCAGGCATGGTCTCGCCCCACCGGTACGCTACGATGATACAGTC
>JAGVJW010000133.1 GCA_020050895.1 bacterium
CATGGACTGGCTCGACTGGCCTTCGACGCTGGGTGGAATCACCGTATCACTCAACGTTAACGGCAACGCAATAAATCCCATGCTGGCGCCGGGAGCCGAAACTCCCGACTCGGGCAACTGGAAGGCGATCTTTTCTCCAACCACACTCGTTCGACCTTATGAATACGCTCCTTTTACGGATTATCAAATTATTTCATATCCTGTAAAGCAAGTCAATACAACTGTTAAATCGGTTTTCGAGGCTCTCGTCAAGGATTTCGATGGTGCTCCACCTGTGCTTTCTTTCGATGTTGATTCAAATAAACTCAGCGCACAGATACCTAAACTCTTTTCTTCACTGAAAAATGTTGTCCCAAACGATGACAACGAAAAGCAGTTGCAGTCGATAAAGAGCAGATGGGAGAGAGAAGGTGAAGCGGCTATGATGCTTCGGATTCGTAATGGCGGAGAGATTAAGAAGAATGCTCATCCAATTGAGAAGCATGAAGTACCCGTGCCTTCGAATCCGCAGCAGATGATGTATGCCAACCCTTCCATGGAGAGCATGCTGGGAGGTCTCGGACTCGTTGAGCTGTATCACAGTGTGAGAACACCGCCCATAACGAAAATTGTAGGGGGCAAACAAGTACGCACGGACAGGGCACCGCGGCTGAGACCTAAATTCGATTTTCATCAGGTGGTAAGTGTTTTGCGTGAATACCCAGCAATGATGCGTAGACTCGGCCTCGTGCGTCATGTTCAATTTGAATTGCCTAACGGTATGCCTGCAGAGGGAAAAATTCGTTGTGCTGTTTTGTGGCCGTCGCCGCAAACAAGTCCCACGCAAAACATTACACCATGGGTTGCCTACAAACTCGATAACACCGGTTCTCCCGATACATGGCAGTTTCTACCGCGTCCGGAACCTGGATCGGAAATCGTTGGCGCGCTCTTGTGTTTGAACGATGCCAGTCATTTTGATGTTATACAAATTGATGTTGACGCATCGGCAATAAAGACACTCAACTATACACGAACTCTTGTTCACCGGTATAAGCGAACAGTTGGTACGAGTGACGCAGCGACGAAGGCAGATCCGCCCGGCACACGCGGAACGGGCCTTCAGCTTATTCGACACAATCGTGCGCTAAAACTCGCAAAGTCACTGATTCGCAATGCGCAGAACCATAACAAGCTTGTGAGCAACACGGAAGTCACACTGTATGCCGACGATTTGCTTCGCGGGTATCGTATCGACGTCTTCGACGCAACTGCCAAGAGTTGGCAGTCGCTGATGCGAAGAAATGCTACGTATCGTTTCCCAAATGCATCCGAGCCGCTGAAGTCTACAGGATTCACCGTCAACGATGAAGAGGGTGTTCTAACGATGGGTGCAACACGTCCTGTTGATTCCGACGACGTGCCTTCGCAGCGGCAGTTATATGCTCACGAAACTGTTGCACAATGGGAAGGCTGGTCGCTAGTTGCACCTCATATCGGAAACCATATCGGCACGGAAGATGAGTTGGCACCTGAGAACAAGCAACAATCACCGCCGGCAGATTTTGAATATCAGGTATCAACAGAAGTTGGCATCGTCGAAGGGTCGCTGCCTCGCCTTCGCTTTGGCAGGAACTACAGACTCAGAGCGCGATTCGTAGACATTGCCGGAAACGGACCCAAACTCAATGAGTTGAATCCGTTAGATTTTTCGTGTGCAACAGAACTGATAAGGTTCTTGCTGTGGGATCCAATTGTGAGTCCGGCGATTGTATTACGTAATCATCCCGTCGAAGGTGAATCGCTGGAGCGGATGGTGATTCGCAACTACAACTCCGATGCCGACGACTCTGTTTCCGTTGATACATCGGAAACCTCGGAGCGTCACCTGTTTCCACCTCTTGCTTCTGTGCAACTCTGTGAACGTCATGGCATGTTCGACCAGAACCCTCTGGGTAAGATGAAGGGCGATGCCGGAACGTACAACATGATTGCAGGTAAGCTGAAAGACATTCCGTCACGATGGTATACCCGCAACGATGCAGGTGATCTTGTTCCGGAAGCTACCGACGATACGCCACCAGCCGACCCAGTTAAGGCAAAAGATGCAATACGCTTTGCTCTTGTGCAAAGCGGTTCAACAGAAGTCCCCTACCTGCCCGACCCCATCGCTCGAGGTATTACACTCGAGAATGTTCCTGGCCTTACTGCCGGACAACTCCTTGAGGTAACGCTGTCCGGCGAGAACATGGCAACCATTACATCAACAAAGGGCGTTGCAACAGTTGCATTCGATGATATTAGCCAATGGCCGAAGTTAAATAGTATTATGATCAGGCTTGCAACCGGAAGCGGCGCTCCAACATGGAACAACGGGACTAAAACGCTTACCATTCTGCTGCCAAAGGGAGAGCAGGCATGGGTGCAGTTCAGTTCCAGCTTGGGAGCTGATCAGGGTGAAGCCAACACGAACTTCGACCTACACGGACATAAAGAGACGCTGCAGAAATCAGGTTATACAGATACAAAACTGGCTGCTGCTGCCAGAGGTCTGTCGTGGCTTGTTACTCCAGCCAGAACCATCCATCTTGTTCATGCCACACAAAAACCGCTGAAGAAGCCTAAAGTGATTTCGGCTTCAGTGTCGACGCGAAATTTTGGGGCAACAAATGCAGGTATTACAATCGACAACACATACGTTGATGCCAGGAGCACTCAGAAGGTAGACATGCATGCCGAGTGGTCGATGTGGGAAGACAACCTGAACAAGCCAGCACCTGAGTTATTGGAACAGCGCGCATTTTTTTACGAGCAGCATGCCGAAGACCGGACGAACGATAAACTCTCGACCACAAAGACGCATGAGTTTGGCGATACGAAGTATCGTTCGGTGACCTACGTCCCAACATCGACGACGCGTTTTCGCGAATACTTGCCCCTTCCCATCCGAAGAGTCGTTGATAACATCACAAGAAAAGGAACGGGTAAGGAGTTAAAAGTTCTCAGCACGAAGCGTCCAGATAGTGTTAAACTTTTATACATTGTCCCCTCGTTCCGATGGTTGGAAGCGGAGCGCAAGCTTGACGGCAGTATTGTAAAGAGCACCAGAAAAGGCGGTGGACTACGCGTGTACATGGAGCGTCCATGGTACTCATCCGGGAATGATGAAATGCTCGGCATCGTTCTCTATTCAACAGAAAAATTCAAACCGAAACCGATAACTCCCAAGCCCGAGATTAAAGGCTTCCAAGGGTACTACAAGGGGCTTACTACCACGAAAGATTTTTCCTCCGGGTTGTCGAAGCTTCTTGGTTCATCCAAGCTCGAAATACCAGAGCAGATTAAGCCATACGTTACGGAATGGGGCTTGGATCCTATCTGGCTGTCTAAACCCACACCGGCAGACGCAGCTCCGCGGCCTTCAAATTTCCGTGATCCTGAGGTGATACTAAATAACGTTTCGCTCGAGGAGACTCCACTCTCGCAGCGTTACGATGTTATTGGATACAAGCCACTCTACGACGCAGAACGAAAACTGTGGTACTGCGACCTTGAAATTAATCCAGGCGAGTCTTACTACCCGTTTGTCCGCCTTGCATTGTGCAGACTGCAACCCAACTCCCTGGCAGATGATCAGACTGGTAAAGATGTTTATTGTTCGCGCATTTCACAGTCGGAGTTTTGTCAGCTTGCTCCTGACCGCGAAGCAACCGTTCGAATTGAAGAAGATCGGCAGAGCATAACAATTCAGGTGGTTGGACACACCTACCGCATCAATACTACAGGGCAATTGGGAAGCGAGATAGAAGCTACAATTGAAAAAAATGACGGCGGCCAGACCGATGTTTCGTGGACGCCGGTGCATTCACAGAGAATCGACAGAATTAACGCTGCCGGATTATGGGGAGGGTTGGTAAAACTACCATCGAGCGTAGATTCGACAAAGTATCGCGTTGTCATCAAAGAATACGAGCAATTTTTCTCCGACCCTTCTGATTCTAAGGAGCGGGAGACTTCGCTTGGCAATAAAACTGATGGTGGAGGTGAAATCGTGATGGAATTTGACAGACGCATCGTTTACGCCGATGTATTACCACTGTATTAACACTAATTAGGTTTATCATGAGGGCATTCAAGTGGACTGTTATCATCCTCGCCATTATTGTTGCACTCGCATCGCTGATCGGATTCATGCTACCCAGATACGTACACGTCGAACGTTCGAAATTAATCAGGGGAGACCAGGCAACGATATTCAAATTAATTAATAACCCAAGAGAATTCCAGAAATGGTCGCCATGGATACAGCTAGACACATCTGCCACTGTCACCTTCATTGGCCCTCCTGAGGGGAAAGGGGCGGGCTTTACGTGGACGAGCAGCGACCCCGACGTCAGCTATGGAACATGGACAATCGTTGACGCTCATCCCAGCGCTCACGTTGCTGTCGACCTCCGGTGGGAAGACATGGATGCTTCGAAAGTAGGTTTCCTGCTTACACCCGAAGGCGAAGGAACGTTAGTTAAATGGACAATGGATGCCGACATGGGCTCGGGTCCGTTTGGTCGTTTTCTTGGTCTGGTGATGGAACGTTTTCTCGCACCCGACTATGAAAGGGGGCTTAAAAATCTTGACAGTGTTGTTAAAGCAATGCCGAAAGGACATGTTGCTAAACTTGAAACACTTGATTTTCCCGGTGGTTATTTTCTTGGCATACGCGACACTGCAAACACTGCCGAAATCGGCAATGTTCTTGGTTCGCTGTACGGCGAAGTAGCCGTATACATGCAGAAAAACAACATTCGCATGTCTGGCGCCCCCGTCTCTGTGTACCAAAGCTTCGACGTGCATTCAGGCATCACCATACTTCAGGCTGGTATGCCCGTGATGAACAAAGAAAATGGCAGCGGGCGTATCAGTTGCTTTGAGTTTTATCGCGGAACTGTGATTGTTGCAGACTTTTATGGACCATACAAGGACCTCCCAAACGCCTACCATGCAATTGAAAAGTATGCACAAACCAATGGGAAGAAGCTTACCGGATCGCCATGGGAGGCGTATATGACTGATCCGGGCATGCAAAC
>JAGVJW010000093.1 GCA_020050895.1 bacterium
ATCTATCGCGATGGTCCGATGTTTGAGTATAAGGTGTATCAAGGTGTCCCCGAAGCGTTAATGGAATTGTCTGCTCTGGGAACGAAGATTGTAATAGCAACGGCAAAGGCACATGAATATGCACGCGAAGTTGTTTCGACAACTCCATTCGCACATGTTGTTGCACACGTTTACGGTTCTGAATTTGATGGGACTAATGTTGAAAAACGCGACCTCATTCATCATATTCTTAGAGAGGAGAATGTTGAACCTGACGGCGTTCTGATGGTTGGAGACCGTCTTCACGACGTGGATGGAGCCCTAGCCAACGGAGTAGGCACCATCGGTGCAGCGTATGGCTACGGAACGCGAGACGAGCTACACCGTGCCGTTGCAATCATCGACGCAGCAAGTGATCTGGTAACGTGCGTGGAGAACCTAAGGTTGGAACCACGATAGCACTCGATGTTTACATTCGAACACAGATCTCAAACACAAGGTGTTGCAACGAGATGCAGTAGAGGTAAATACTTTGCCACATGAACAGATCCGACGCGGCATCCGCAATTAAGGCTGCAGCACTGCGCATCGGCTTCGATGCCGTTGGCATTGCTGAGGCCTTACCGCTAATAGACCCTATTAATCGGTACAAGGAGTGGCTGGGAAATGGATTCCATGGAATGATGCAGTATCTCGAGCGCAACAATGAAGCACGGGAAGATGTGGGCAAGTTACTTGAAGGGGCACGCAGTGTTGTTGTGGTTGCTAAAAATTATTACACACCGTACCATCACAATGAGCATAATGTTGGGAAGATATCCCGATATGCATGGGGAGATGATTACCACACTGTGATGGGTTCTCTTCTGGATGCATTGGGTTCAGAATTGATTTCAATTGTTCCGGGATCGGAGATTCGGAGATACACGGACACAGGCGCAGTGATGGAAAAAGAATGGGCTGTGCGTTCGGGCATTGCCTGGCGTGGGAAGCACAGCAATGTTCTACGAAGAGACATTGGGTCGTGGTTTTTTCTCGGTGTAATCATAACTACAGCCGATCTGGAAGCCGACATTCCGATGCAGGATTTTTGCGGAACATGTACAGCATGTATAGATGCTTGTCCAACGGGAGCAATAACTCAGCCGATGGTTGTTGATGCAACGAAGTGCTTGTCTTACTGGACAATTGAAGTTAAACCCGAACACAGTATTCCCGATGACATCACTAGTTCAATGGATGGATGGTTATTTGGCTGCGATGTTTGCCAGGATGTTTGCCCATGGAATCGCTTTCAGACACCATGTAATGATTCGCACTTTATGCCTCGCAATAACGTCATGGCACTCTCGCCGGAAGCGGTCGTTAATTTGCAACCTTCTGAATTCATTCTGCATTTCAGAAATAGTCCTTTGAAGCGACCAAAGCTTGAAGGACTTAAGCGTAACGCACGAGCGCTTCTGGCAACTGTTGGTTCGAAGAAAGTAGAAGACGAATAATTACATGCATAAACACATAGCAATAATTGGATCGGGTCCGGCAGGATTTACAGCAGCACTGTACGCAAGCAGAGCGGGCCTGGGAGTTGTAATCTTTGAAGGATTGCAGCCGGGTGGACAGCTTACCATAACTACCGAAGTTGAAAACTATCCTGGCTTCGTTGAAGGAATTCAAGGACCAGAACTGATGGATATCTTTCGGAAACAGGCGCACAAATTCGGTGCAGTATCCAGGTATGAATCTATTGCAAAAGTTGATGTTGCTGAACGCCCCTTTCAGTTGTGGAACGAGCGGGGAGAGCGCTATACTGCCGATGCTGTAATTATTGCCACAGGAGCCTCGGCAAAGCTACTTGGCGTGACAGGCGAATCGGATTTCATGGGCTTTGGTGTTAGCGCGTGCGCAACATGCGACGGATTTTTTTTCAGGGGGCTTAATGTATTCGTTGTCGGCGGAGGGGATACGGCAATGGAGGAAGCCACATACCTCACACGTTATGTTAGTTCAGTCACCATCGTTCACAGAAGAGAAGAATTCCGTGCTTCGAATTTTATGATTGAACGTGCTAAATCGAATCCCAAAATAAAATTTATGGTTAATACAGTTGTTGAAGAGTATATCGGAACAAATGTTGATAATATTAAAAAACTTACCCATCTGCGGCTTCGCAATGCAATAACGAATGAAGTAACGACAGTAGAAGCAGACGGCGCCTTTGTGGCTATCGGCCATGAACCCAACACGAGCCTGTTCTCAGATGTTCTCGATATGGATGAAGTTGGATACATTAAAACAAAGAACAGGAGTACTTACACAAACATTGATGGTGTTTTTGCATGCGGTGATGCGCAAGACAGCGTCTACCGTCAGGCAGTTACAGCCGCCGGAAGCGGCTGCATGGCTGCAATCGACGCAGAGCGGTGGTTGGAGACAACGCACCATGCGCAACATGCCCACATCTGAGGTTGCCGTCTTCGATACTACAGATGTTTATTATCAGTGTACTCAATAAGTAACGGATCAGTCTTCTCAATGAAAACGAATCAGTCTATTCAATAAAATGGATCAGTCTTCTCAATGAAAACGGATCAGTCTATTCAATAAAAATGGATCAGGCTATTCAATGAAAACGGTAGTCTTGACAAGCTTCCTCACAGACGACATAGCTTTCTCCGCCTCAGGTCGGCTACGATAACCCCATAATTTGAGTCGATATGCGGGAGCTCGTTTCACAACAATTGGTTCAAAGAAGGCTTTATAACCGCGCGATTCCCACGATTCCACACCCTTGATTGCCTGCTCCTCAGTTGCGAACTGATCTACAACGATGGTATAGGGGAAATCGTCATCACTAATGAAGTACGCTTCTACTCTGTTGTTCATGAGCCGCTGTGTGCCATCGAGTTGCAGGTAATACACTGGCTTTCTGTTACCGTCAGATGAAAGACCGATCTGGCTTTCTTTTACACCGTAGGCCTTTAAAAAATCACCCACATATCCGGCTCTTTCAAGCGCTCTCTGATCGGCATCTCCCTTGAGATCGGCGCTAACATGACCAACTAGTTGCAGATGTTTTGCAGGGTCCGACATTAGTTCTTCGGCAAGGGCAGTGAGGATCGGATAATAATCCTTCAGACCCCTGTCTGTAGTATCGGGAAACATTGCAACGATGCTTCGGCCAGAATAAAAATTCTTCTCCCTTCTTGGTACAAGAATCGTATCTGCAAAGACATCCGATGTGCCTTCGATTCCAGCTGAGATTTTGATCAGGAGGTCGTCACACGACGCAGGAATCATAGGTACTGGTATCGTAACTTC
>JAGVJW010000018.1 GCA_020050895.1 bacterium
GGGAATTGAATTGTCAGGGGGTACTGAACCCAGCGGTGCACCATCCAATCGATCTTTTGCAGTGGTATCTGCGCAAACTCCACAGGGGTATTTGGAGTTACACGATGTAACGGCCTACCTCTGCATTGAACCCGACGAGGTGATGTTTATTGCCAAGCGTGAAGACAGGTTTTCATCGCTGGTAGTTGGACAAGCCGGAACATGTTCCCTGTTTTCGAATATTGACCCGTCGATTATCAAAGCCGACCTCACGGAAATTGATCCGACATTGCTTATGGCTGCAATGCAGTTGTCGTTGGCTGAGATGCTGCTCGAATCGCTGCCTTAGAAATCTAACAGTTTACACGCCATGCCGGGTATCTCTTGATACCCGGCATCATTTTTCAGGATGGCTTTAAAAGTTACATTAACAAACTCCACTCCACACCGGTACACCGGACGTAAGGCAGTTCTCGACGGTGTTGAACGTGCACTGAAGTCAAATAAGCTGCGTCATGGAAGGGTCGACATTATTCTTGTTACCGATGCCGACATCAAGAAAATGCATAAGCGGTGGTTTAACGATGGTACGGTAACCGATGTGATTACATTTCCAATCGAAGAGCAGCAACCTATCCTTGCTGAGATCTATATCAGCCTTGATAGAGCAAGGTATCAGGCAGGAATTTACAAGGTGTCAGTGCGCAACGAGCTCTGTCGGCTGGCCATCCACGGAGCCCTCCACCTTGCTGGTTTCACCGACGCTACAGCCGAGGAAAAGCATCGCATGCATGAACTTGAAAACCGCTATATTTAGTTTGAAGTTGATAATTGGAATTTGAATGAGCGATCGTTACACCGTTGAACGCATCATGGAAATTATCGCCTACGTTATTGGCGTAGGGAGTAAAGGAACGCCCCTGGCAAAGGTCGACATGGGCGAGCTGCATCGATTGGGTTATACCGACAGTGAAATCAGCGCTGCATTATCGTGGATCCTCGAGAAAGCTCAAGATACTTCCGGTAAGAATGAACGTGGTACACAGGGACAAGGCGATGCAGGTTCGTTTCGTATCCTGCATGGCATAGAAGCCGAGACCATCACACCAGAAGGCTGGGGGTTGTTGCTCTCCTACGTCAACCTCGGTTTCCTCACCAACGACGACGTCGAACAAATCATCGAACGCGCCATGATGATGGCCAACGAAACAATCGTCGACGTTCCCGAAGTCCGCACCCTCGTTGCCGTATACGTCATGCATCGTGGTCCCCTGCCACTCAGTGGCAGCCGCAGCCTACTCAGCGGCACGGACTCCATCAATTAACCGTAAAACCGCTTGATAATCTCCTTTTTTTGTAAGGGGGCTTACATTGCATATCAATAATTTCCCGCCACAAAACATGGCCTCGTAGCTCAGCTGGACAGAGCGACGCTTTCCTAAAGCGTGGGTCGGAGGTTCGAGTCCTCTCGAGGCCGCAGATAGCTGAGCACCAGCGAACACCTGCGAACATCAGCGAACATTAAATACATGATTTTAATACACTTAGAAGAATAGCTACTGACCGTCCTGTTCGTATGTGTTTTTTGGATATTTCAATTTTTCGTCAGTAATTTCGTCAGTAGCCGACCTCGCGACTGCTTCTCTTGCACAACTACTGACGAAAATCACAATGCGTGTTTCCTTTTATCTCGACCGGCCTACGGCACCTCAAAGTGTCGTGATGCTCAACGTCGCTTTTCGAAGCAAGCGCTTCCGATTCTCTACGGGAATCTCTACCGATCCGAAGCAGTGGAATGATGATCGGCAAGAACCCAAATCCAACGATCCACACCAGAACATTAACCGGCGTCGGTTAAACTCAATACGCGAGGCAATCGACCGCGCATACCACGAGTTGAGTTTTTCCGATAAGGCAAAGCTGATCAGCGATAGTGAGGTAGAAGCGTTCAAAACTCGCATCGAGACATTTCTCATAGCAGATAAGCCAAAGCAGCGCGATGCAAGTTTCTTAGAACAGTTTCAAGAGTTCATTGATACCTACACCATACGCTCTCCCGAAGGTCTTGTAACAACGAAGCGTCCTAGCGACGTGACTCTAGCTCGGTACAGAACTACACTCGAATCACTGAAGGCATGGTCGAAAGCAAAACGTGTTACCCTTGACTACACCAAGATCGACGAGACTTTCTATCAGCACTATTGCGACTGGCTTCGCACGGCTAAAGGCTTGTTCGACGCAACAGTTGCAAACTACATTAAAACGATAAAGACGTTTATGAAATGGGCTCGTCGAAAAGGATATCACCAGACGACTGCATACGAAGAGTTTTACCGCGACAACAGAAACAGCGAATCAATCGCACTCACATTGGACGAACTGCAAACGATTAGAAATCTAGACCTCACAGATTCACTACGTCTTTCTCGTACACGCGATCACTTTCTGTTACAGGTGTACACTGGCATGAGGTACGGTGATCTGAAATTATTACAGCCACATCACTTTGACATACAATCCGGTGTGATTCGCTATTCAACTCAGAAGAACGATACCCGCTGCATCATTCCCATTACACGTCCAATGAAAGAAATCATTAAGAAGTATCCTTCCCTACTGTTTGAGTTTTCATCCAGTGTAAAGCAGAATCTTTATCTCAAGGAATTGGCACAGCGCGCAAACATGGCGCAACAAACCACGATCATTCGATTCAGTGCAGGCAAGAGAGTCGAGGAAATCAAATCGCGTGCAGAATTGCTCACGACACATGTTGCACGTCGAACATTTGCATCGTTATCGGTCAGGTTTGGCGTCCCGGAAGCAGTCATTGCATCTGTTACTGGACATTCACCAAAAGGAATCCTTCAATCACACTACATCCGTTTGGATGAGCAATCCATCTGTGAATTGGTTTGCAATGCATGGGAGAGACTATGAAACAAACTGATCTCTTCAACATGCACCCTATGGCTTGGACGCATGCGCAAGCGATACTCAATCAGGAAATTGAGATGCTCAAACAAGGAGCATCAAAAGATCAGCGCATAGAGTTCCTTCGTGAAGAATGCGCACGTCTAGTTCGACTGTCGGAAATCACCCTCGTCGATTCGATGAACTCCGTCTTTGTTGAACTGAGTCGCAACGACGTAGTTCACGGGCTGGACGAAATGCACGACAGATTCCAATCTTTTGGTTTTATTGGTACACTGCGTAGTCTTCGTAATCACCAACGGGCATTGGGAATTGAAAACAGTGGACTGGATGCTGTTTCAGTTCAATGCGCGATTGCTGTGCTTGAGCACGACGACGCTTTCATCGAAATACTGAAGCAAGTTTTCCCTCCGTTTCTAGAGACGATACTTGATTCCGAAGAAATTGCTTCAGTGCAGAACGAACTGATCAAGCTCAACGATCAGCGCATGTTGATGTCTGAAAAGGAACATCAGGCAGTTAGTCTAATTACCAATGCGCTGCAACAGTTCGACGTTGCACGACTCAACTTCAACGACATGAATGTGCGTGACGTTGCCTACCTGCGAGGTCGCATGTTAGACGTCGAGATTGTCGACATGCTTACTATTCTTGTCAGTCGTCTTGGACCGAGTGTACTTGCGCAGTTTCTATCAGCAACGCGTGAATCACAGATCGAGATCTACTCGAATGTTTTGACGGCACTAATCAACGAGCGGCTGGGTCAACTTGAAATTAGTACTGTCTTCCCCACCCCGATCGTTGCTATGGCTGATACCCAGTCGACAAACCCAAACTTGGTCGAAGCGAGCAAAGGCTCGTCTCACAATGCTAACCTTCCGGATCTAATGACACTGAGCGAGGTAATGGACTACTTGAAGATTTCGCGCACGGCATTGTTCCAGCTTAGGAAAGCAGGAGCGCTCGAGGTCAGACACGTAGGCACATCCGTTAGGATTACGCGCGGTAGTGTACTTCAATACTTGGATTTGAAGTAGAAAATGCTCGAAGCTTGCCGAACGCTGCTGACTGATCCGAGGCGTTGACCGTGTTGCGAACGAAATGAACCTCCTGCGACAACGGGACTTTCACCCACGACCTTCATGAGAACGAAATGAACCTGCGGTGGCGTCAAATCCTGTCCGGTAGAAGAAATGACCTTCCTGCGAAAGACCACGGGTTATGCGGCGGTATCTTTTGCCAATATCGGGCCCTCAGAAGCTCCGTATTACTGTTCCGTGTCGTTTCGTGGCGTTCTGTTTACGTCAAAGACACATTGCGTGTCGTTCCGTGAAGGTTCTGTGTGACCTTCCCCCAATTCAGTTGTCAGTGAACCTGATCAATGAGTTGTTGTTTCAAGTAGTTTTCAAATTCAACAGACCGTATGTTAAAAAGGCCGCAAGACTCCGAGACTTTAGTAGGTTAGAGTTTCAGATCATCAATCCATTCTACCGGTGGAAGAGATATTTCCAAATGTTGTGGAAGAGCGATCCAGTGGTTGGTTGAATTATGCCGCCATTTTCAGTTCTCCATCTATGTACACGACACCGTCAAGTACTGCACTGGTCCCGAAAAAATAGACACTCCGCATAGTCAGTATTTTATCACACTGACAGGAGAGACTCATGAGAAAACAGGGTAATGAATTCACCGATGAATTCAGGATGGAAGTGTTGGGGCTGGTCGAACGTGGCCGCGCGATTCGAGAGGTAGCCCGTGAAATGGGAGTCGGAGAGCAAGCGTGTGCGTTGACAGACTTTTGCACGTTGAACGCCGGTGCGCTCATGTGCCAGGTCGAGCGTTGCCGTCACATCCTCGGTTGCCATATTCGTGCACAGCTTCCACGCGATGATGTAGCGCGAGTAATCATCCAACACCGTCGACAGGTAGTACCATCCCCAGCCGACGACATGCAGATACGTGAAATCTGTCTGCCACATCTCGTTGATCCATCGTGTGGGATGTTTGAACTTCTCCGACGCAGAAATAAGAATGTAGTTCGGGCTGGTGATCAGATCACGTTCCTTCAGGATGCGCAGCACACTTGACTCAGAGATGAAGTAGCCTTCATTGTCCGTGATGTACCACGCCAGCTCACGAGGAGTTAGATCAGGTTTATCCAGTGCCACCTCGACCACATGCGATCGCACTTCATCAGGAATGCGGTTCCATGTCTTCTTACGAGTACATGCAGTCCGGTCGAGTTCACCGCGCAGATGCTTACCGTACCAATCGTAGAACGTTGAGTGGGCGATATCAAGTTCACGTAGCACACAGGAAACAGACACGTCTGCCTGTTCTACCATGCGAATAATCTCCCGTTTCTCGGCAGTGGTGTAGGTCATAGATACTCCGAGTCGGCTCCCATACCACTCAAGCTTTCTTTTAGCACCCGTGTCTTGAGGATGCTCTCTGCCAGTGCCGCCTTGAGTTGCTCGTTCTCCTTGCGAAGACTCGATACCTCGGTTGATGTGGCTTCACGTTCTGTATCACCGCTCAGACGTTTCTTGCCGGCTTCCAGAAACTCTTTGCTCCACGTGTAATACTGCTGTGGCGAGATACCTTCTTTTCTGCACAACTCCGCAATGCTCTCCTCTCCACGTAACCCCTCCAAGACCACCCTCACCTTCTCTTCAGAAGAAAACTTCCTGCGTGTGCGTCGTTGTATTTCCTTTACAACCTTCTCCGGGATGGTGCTCCTTGCCATACATGCCTCCATGTTTCACGTGATGTGGTTAATTTCATCACTAAGCAATCAACATCCAACTGTCCAATCAACTCTGACTTTTTACACCCGGTTAGGGACTACACCACCCGTAGTCGGGCTCAGACTTAAGCTCACCCCCAACAACGGTGAAACATGAGTTTGGCGCGATAAAATATTCTTTCATGTATATCTTGGAACCGATTGATGGTGGAGGACATTCTTCCGTATACATGACTCGAATGTAGAGATTCCGGCAGCATTCGATTTCATACCTGTCGTAATGGCTGATCCACTCCGGTTCCGTGTCCTGTCTAAAGAATGAGTGAAGCAGCACGGGTCCGTACGAACTGTACACCTCTACCTCAAAATAGCTGAATTGATACTTGTTGGTAGGATGCATTACAATGAGTGAACAAGTTGTACACGTACAGTTTTTTGGTGGCGGGGGTGGTGGCGAATCGCAAGAAACAAGAGACAGGATACAACATCCAAAGATGGTGATGACACACAACTTCAGCAGCTCCATAATAACCATTCTCGTAGTTGGGTAACTAAGGCTTGAATCGTAAAAGAACCGTCGAAGCTGTAGCAGCCACCGCAAGGCAGGTTTTGCTTTCAACTATTTTCACATCAGTTTTGGCGGCAAGAATCTGGATCATAGTGAACCCGCTACCGGAGAGACCGGAGAGATTCGAAGGGGAGAGAGTGATGGATCCCGTGTTATCGTACATGTCCATGTACATCCATGGTGTGTCCGACGCTGCAGAATCCTCGCGGTTGGATATGCCCAGTTCATACATCACACGAACGAGTACGGAATCCGTACCTGGAGATGTGTGCGTTATGGTGATTCCTGTCGATACATCGACTGTATCCACACCAGTATCAGGCGAGGTGATCGTGAAACGCGAGGGTGGCGTTACCGAATGTGTATAGGTGGGCACAGACGCGTTTCCCGTCACGCTCCAGGTATGATAGCCAGTACCGAACGTCAGCGGATAACTTCCTGCTTGGTACCCAAGCGCAGTTTCCAGTGAGTTCCCGTTGACTGTAACGGAATTGGCACGCACCGGAGTGCCACTGTTATAAAAGTACATCCATTGCTGGTTGTCGTCAGCCGTCGCCCCACCATATGCATTCGTGCGGCTGGAGTACGTAACCAGATAGGCATCCGCAGGTGGAAGCGAAAACAGGGATCCCCACACGTTACCACCTTGCACTGGCGGCGAAATGGGGTTCATATCGGGATTGCTACATCCGTAGCCAACTACTGCCACACAGAGTACGATCAGTACAACCGAACGTGATCCGCTTATCATCATGAATCTCCTAAACAGTCATTAAGGTCAAGGTAGAATAGTACGGGCACTTCCCAAAACCACCCCTTGGTGGTTGATGTCGAGAACTCAGCCTTGTAGCTGAAGTGATGTGACTCCATATTACACAATAATATCCGCCCGAGCAAGTGCATCTGTTTTCACGTAAGGGCTGCATCCAGGTTTGCCTCAGCAAACATCTGAGGAGACCATGAGCAAAGAAGAAGAGATGTACGGCCACGTGCTGCGGTGGCGTCAGAGCGGATTGAGCAAGGGTGCCTATGCAGAGCGCCTAGGCATTAGCTACCAGACGCTTCACTATTGGATCCGCAAGTGCGAGGAGTCGGAGTAGCCAACATCGGCTGGGTTTGTGCCGGTGACGGTGGTTAATGATGAGGTAGACGAGGCTCCGGTCCGGTTGGTGATCAACTTGGCATCGGAGATCCGCATCGAGGTGCGGTGATGCTGGGTCTGTCACAGAAGCTGCGGTACTGGCTCTACCGTGAACCGACGGACATGCGGAAAGGCTTCGACGGATTGAGGCGGCTTGAGCAGCTCACGTGTCGGCGTCGATCCACTATGCGGCGATGTGTTCATCTTCGTCAGCCGGGCGCGGACACACGTGAAGATGCTCTACTGGGATGGCGACGGTAATGTGCTGTACTACAAGCGACTGGTGGACCGTCCGCACAAGCTGACCACTTGATTCCGCGTTGGGTTGACCACTGGCAGTCAAAAGTATTGAGGCGACCTGCGCTGTAGCAACCTCTTGGGTCATCCACCAATAGCTTCGTTTCTGTGGATTGTGATCGCGAGTCCGTCAGGTGGTCAATTTCGCGCGAATGAAGGTGGTCAAAATCAGCGGAATCTCCACAAGAAACCGGA
>JAGVJW010000236.1 GCA_020050895.1 bacterium
GCCTGGTCTACGGCAGCATCGGCATCGCGACGTAAACGTTCCTCTACAGCTTCCTCTGTTGGATCCAACTGACTAGACAACGTGAAGTACTGAAGCAGACTCCTTCCGCTGGCCTTGAACAAACCAAGAAAAGTATCGAGTACATCGAGGTCAGTATTGTCCGTTTCCTTCCTCGTTTTCTCAATGATCGCCGTAAACTCTTCATCGACACTTGTTTCATCGGCGGCTTCTTCAATCAGCTTTAGTACGTCCACTTCAAGTGTAACGTACATGCCCCCTCTCAAATCGAGACCCAGCTTGAGGCGGTTTTGTCTGATCTTTTGAAAATCCTCACCATGTAATTCATCCCATTGCGCCAGCTGCACGGAGTCCGAAGCCAGTGCCTGACGCTCTTCATCCATTTGATAATAGCGATACGTAGGCCACATCAGATACGCGGCAGCCAGTATTGGTGCGATGATGATACCCCATCGCCATAAAACATTTTGCTTCAAGGATTCCTCCCTGCGTCAAAGACTCAGTCGATGCATTAATAAAATCAGAACCGCAAATATACAGATACAGGTTATGCCAATCGGGTGCTATCGGGAGAAATTGGCCAACGGAAATTTGAACAGCAGGAAGTGGGAGGGGCGTTAATTTTGATGGTGATTGATTATAAACTATATCCGATACCAAGGGTGCGGCATCATGTGAGTTCGCAGGCGTATCTCACTGCCCAACAACAGCAATGGGCTGAGTGGTATCCCCCAACAATCGACAATATCTCGTGGAGCGAAGTGTATGGCATCAATGAACCTGCACGCGTAATCGACCTTGGATGCGGGAGAGGCGGATTCTTGCTGAGGCATGCATTGGCACATCCCCGTGTACCAATTATCGGTTTGGAGATTCGAAAGATGCTCGTTGATTGGATAAATGGCGTCGCCGAGGGCGAACGCCTAAACAACGTGCGCGCCCTGTGGTATTCCATCGTAAACGGCCTGCAATGGATAGAGAGTGAAGTAATCGACTACACAACCTATCTGTTCCCGGATCCATGGCTGAAACGACGTCACTTTAAACGTCGCGCATTCTCACCACATTTCCTCGATGAAGTGTACAGGGTTTTAAAACCAGGCGGAAGATTGTATCTGGCAACCGACAGAAATGAAGTAGATGATTTTCAGCGGGACACGATTGTAATGCATGGTGGGTTGAAACTTATCGATATGAACGACGAAACAGCGCATCGCTGGCCATTTGCTTTTAAAACAGATCACCAACTGTTTTGCGAACGGAAAGCAATTCCATACACTCTATACTGCGCCGAAAAGTGATGCGATCCGCTCATAACTCAACCTTGCTGCCCGATGTCTTGCTCATTGCCTACCGCAATGGTTTCTTCCCGATGGCCGACCCAGATACCGGTTCTATCCTTTGGCACAGGCCGGATCCAAGGGCAATTATTCCACTGGATTCAATACAAATTCCGCGATCACTTCGGCAAGTAATCCGCAAAGGAGCATTTCGCGTAACAACCGACGAAGCCTTTCTGCAAGTGATAACCAACTGCTCTCAGCGTGCCGATTCATGGATTAGCCCAGAGATCATCGAGGCATATCACCAGCTTCACCTTATGGGATTTGCTCATAGCTTCGAGTCGTGGTCATCCGATGTTCTTGTAGGGGGCTTGTATGGCGTTGCAGTTAACGGCGCATTCTTCGGCGAGTCTATGTTTTCTGTGCAAAGCAATGCTTCTAAGACAGCATTTGTGCATCTTGTGGCACATTTGAACATCTGCGGATTCAGACTGCTGGATACACAGTATATCAATGAATTCACTAAACAACTTGGCGCCATCGAAATTCCCGATGCCGATTACCAGATACTTCTTGCAGATGCGCTCACTGCAGCGGTTAATTTCAACGGCAAATAACTCGCTGGTATTGTTATTTATTATACCGTTTTTTATTGGCTCAATACTTACGGGATGTTCTTCGAATCGATTGCAGCGCAGCGCCCTGCCATGCCCTTTGCCCCCTCCGGCGCCGAGCTGCCAGCCCGAAGATTACAACGTTGTTTCTATCGACACTTCAAAAGTCGTCAACGGCGTTAAAATGTCGCTGAAACGTGTCGTCGGCGCTTCATCACTTAAGAATGAGTGGGCGCTATTGCCCATCGGAACAATCAACATGCTACTCGAGGGTGAGGATGCAGCTTCTTCCGTGTATACACCTGTAAAACGCACTGCAGTTGATCGCGTTGAAAAGGTTCAATTTTCTAATTCCGATGTCGGCGCTTACTACACGTACGGAACCATTATTGAACCGAGTGCAGTGATGGGAGATGCTTCCGTTGCCGTTGTGGCTCTTCAAAACAACTCGATAACATCCGTACATCACTCCGCCGACGAATTGATAACCGTAAATTCCAATGTGTATTGGGACGGACATCCAACCGTTTCTTCCGACGGCAGATTCCTTGTTTTCGCCTCAGACCGACGTGGCACCACTGGCGGGACAGACCTATGGTACAGTGTCCGGACTGCAACCTCGTGGTCTGTTCCGCAGATTCTTGAAGGGGGCGTGAACACGCCTTGCGATGAACTTTCGCCCTTTATTGTTGCAAAAGATAGCATCATGCTTTTTGCCAGTGCAGGTCATTCAACTGTCGGCGGCTACGATTTATTCGAGGTTGTCCTGCACCGGAACGGCAACACCTTGACTGCTGGAACGCCACGCAATCTGGGACAGCCCTTAAATAGCCGTTTCGACGAGCTGTTCCCACGATCGGTTGATACATCAACAATGTACTTTTCTTCGAACAGACCCAGACCCGATGAAGAGAAACCTGCAGACTTTGATGTGTTTGTGCTTGCACCATTTGCATATCGTGAACAGGTTCCAATTCAACAACCCAGGCGACTCGCAACGGTAACTGGTACCGTCATCAACCAAAACACAAACAACCCTGTTGCTGATGCAGATGTGACAGCGACCGACGTGAGCACGCATCAAATTGTGGGGTCAACATCAACCGACACAGCTGGCGATTACCAATTATCGATTCCGGTGGAAACAGAAGTTGAGATTTCCGCACAAGCACCTGATTTATTTTTTGACGAAATGAGTGTGGTTGTTCCGGAATACGCAGCAAACGACACGTTTCGTATTACGAAGCCATTTGTCCTTCCGGAAATATTTGTTCTTCGAGTAAACTTTCCAACGGCTGTGTTCGACAATCCCTACGAGTTCACATTGGATTCCAACGGCGTAGAAACAAAACAAACATGGCAACAATCGCTCGACATGTTAGCCTCCAATGTAAAAATGAGCGGGAAGCGATTGAAAAAGCTGGTTCTGATTGGTCACACCGATGATGTCGACGATGATGCCTCAAATATGACTCTGGGTAAGAACCGTGTAAATTTTGTTATGGATGAATTACAAAATCGCGGTATTGAGCGAACATTATTAGAAGGACGCAGTGCAGGCGAATCAATGCTGCCAGCTCGTAGAAAGGATGAGCCGATTGAGTTATGGCGCAAGCGGGCACGGCGTGTTGAACTCGTGAAGGTTATGCAATGATTAATCCCAAACTCGCTGCCCGAATACTGATTGGCGGACTGATTTTAACTGTTGTATCTACTATAATTTATGTTGCTATCGTCTTAAACTCGGGCCTGCCAACCCTCGAAGAATTAGAAAATCCCAAGCAAGACCTGGCAACGCAGGTTATCAGCGCCGATGGCGAGCTGCTGGATCACTTTGCAACAAAGCGCAGAACGTATGCTCCCTACGATTCTATTCCGCGTTCGTTCATCAATGCGCTCATCGCTACCGAAGATAGAGCGTTTTACGATCATTGGGGCGTTCACATAAACCGTATTATAAAAGCCATGGTAAAGAATGTGTTTGCATTCAGAGCCAAGGAAGGGGCCAGCACAATAACACAACAATTGGCAAGAAACCTCTACTTCACGCAGGAAATGTCTCTTTCGAGAAAGATTAGAGAAGCTTGGACTGCCATTCAAATCGAGCGCACATATACAAAGAACGAAATTCTTGAAATGTATGCTAACACTGTTTACTATGGGAGAGGCGCATACGGAATCAGAGTTGCTTCGCAGGTATACTTTAATAAGGAACCGATGCAGCTTACCAATTCCGAAAGCGCATATCTGGTAGGTTTGTTTAAGGCACCAGAAAAGTATAATGCTGACGACAGTATCGGAATCGCCCGACGCAACCTTATCCTTGGTATGATGCTTGACCAGGAATTAATATCAGAAGGCGAATGGGCTGAGGCCACAACGGCTCCTCTTGCAAAACCCGATAGGAAGGATGTATCCAGAGGAATCGCACCGCACTTTGTGGAAATGATCCGACAGCAACTAGGCCGCGGTGGTGAATGGAATGACAGGCTGAAAGGTTATGATCTCTATCGCGATGGATTGATCATTCACACAACATTGAATGCCCGCATTCAGCGTCATGCAAACGATGCAGTAGCCGAACATCTCGCCGATTATCAGAAACTTTTCGATCGGACGTGGTCGTGGAATTCCAAACGCAAGGTTCTCGACGGTGTAATACAGCGTGCTATTTCGCAGCGTTCTGAGTATATCGCTGCTCCAAGAGAAAAACGCCGCAGTATCGCAGCAAGTCTGCGGAGAAATCAGAGATTCGTTGACTCAGTAAAGAGGATTGCATCTACGATCCAGGCCGGTGTTGTTGTACTTGATGTACGCACCGGAGCAATCCTTGCCCTCGTTGGGGCGTCGCCGCAGGCAATGAAGCTCGATCAAGCATTTCGATATTCGTTGAACCACGTAACACAGATTCGGCGTCAGCCCGGCTCTGCATTTAAACCATTTGTTTATACTGCCGCAATGGAGTCCGGCATGACGCCGGACTCAACTGTCGACAGCGGTCCATTTAGCTACATTCTGCCAACCGGAGAAACATGGGCGCCGCGCGGTTGGAGCAAGCATGGCGGACCAATGACACTGAGAAATGCTTTGAAGTATTCTACCAACACTGTTGCGGCGCGGTTGATTACGGAACACACCACGCCTTCGGCCGTTGTCTCTGTTTGCCAGCGGTTGGGGATTGCTTCTCCCCTCACTGCTGTACCGTCGATTGCTCTTGGCGCCGTAGAAGTAACTCCGTTGGAACTTACAGCTGCATATATTCCATTCGTCAGCCAGGGTGTATTTGTTGAACCATCGGCTATTACAAAAATTGAAGATCGAATGGGCAATGTTTTATACGAGGCCAGACTGCCGCAGAATATCTCCGATGCAATTGGGAGCAGCGTTTCCGAAGAAATGCTATCAATGCTGCGAGGTGTAGTAGACGGTGGGACTGGAAGCAGCATACGTCAGTTCTACCGCCACGATGCTGCCGGCAAAACTGGAACCACGAATGATTTTGCAGATGCGTGGTTTATTGGATGCACACCTCAACTTGCAGCTGGTGTATGGACAGGCTTCGACGATCGACGCGTGCAGTTCACGGGCGATTATGGTCAGGGTGGCAGAGCTGCTGCACCTGTTTGGGGACGTTTGATGCAGAAAATCTGGAACGACGACAGAGTTGTGTACCACGAGGCAAGATTTCCCATACCACCTGATGACGTAGACACTGTTACAACAGACCTGATTCTGAATCCACCTTCAGATCAAATTACCAATGAAGACTGATCATCTACACTCGTTGCGCCACATGCATCTCGCTGTATCAGCACAGCTCTCCATCCTGCTGTCTGTAATCATCGTTGGATGCAGTTTCACTCGAGTAGAGGAAGATGTTTATACGCATACTGACGTAGACACTACAGAAGTCCAGCAAGTGCACAACCAGCCAGGTGAGCGCGACAATGGAGTTATCTACCCCTCTTCCCGCACAGTAGTCGTGGATAGGCATCTTACACAGCACGATAGCGTTGTCGAGCGATCCTATCCAAATTTTATCCGGCTCGGAGTTTTTGAAGGAATTGGATTAATCGGGGGCCAGCTTACAGGCAACTCCACATACACTGGCTTGTTCGGATTGTTTTATGAAGTCGACAATCTGCTGTTTAAGCAGGAGCCCGAATTTGGTAGCGTAACACTTTTCTCGGGGTTTCACTATCGAGTTGGTTTTGCTGAATGGAAGCTTCGGTTTTTTGGCGACGATCCAAACTGGACGTGGGGTATTTCGGCATTCGAAATTATTCAGCCCGACAATGATGTTAACAACAGACTGTATGGAGCTGGTGTTTTAAGTATTCATAAACGTTTTTACTTTAGGGAAAAAATTCCCTACTTCGCAATCACTCCGCAATTATCTATATCCGGCGGTCCGTCTCCATTTCTGAATGGATCGGTTTCTGCCGATCTGGGAAGCATCGGTGGATTGAACATGCGAGTCTATACGGGGTTTATCTGGGGAGTAACTAACTATGTTGATGGTGTTGGAGTTTCATTTCCATACATCGGCATCGGCACGTCGGCTCTCGACTTCCTGAATCGGGAAGAAGAGCTCGAAGTTGAATGGAAGTACCATGAGCACAGCGCCTGGGAAATAGGCGTTGCTGAAGTGCAGTTTGTAGCATCAACAAGCGCCCAGCGTTCTGTTTTTGCCCCTAAAAAAACCGGAGGTGACAAACCAGGAATCACTGGCTACAATGTAAGGCTGTTAAACACCAGATTGGCAATTCCAATACTCGACAATAGACTAACTGCAGGAACCTCGATAATTGAACTTCTTTTTGTAGGTGTCGACGAATACGCCGTTGGTGTGCTGCCAATCAGACTCAGTTATTTTTGGCAGCCTTTCGGGAACATGTTCACGATAGAGCCATTCACCGAATTCAGCTATCTGCCTTCAACCTTTGTGAACCTCGGGGTTAGAGCAGCACTTCCACTTTCTGACAATTTCTCCGTTGTTGTAACGGGCGGATTCGTCTCCGGTGAAACCGGATCTTCGTCTAACCGCAATCAGCAAGGCGTACAATACACAGCACCTTCGAGTCAAGGCGTTACTGGATTGAAATTCAGCAGCTTGTATTTCGGATTTGGTGTAAGTGTACTCGACAGGATTTTTGGTAAGGAAGAACTTCGGTATCGATAGCACAATTTTTGCTTTTTGAAAATGAGCATTCATTCTTCGTTCACATAGATGCTGATGTCCCACCTTCCGCGAGTGTTCGTGAGTTTAATCCTGCTCTCGGCTTGTTCGCCAACTCGCTTTACTCTTCAGCGTAACACTGGATGGCCTATCGATGGAAGAATATTGAATAACCATCATAACGTCGAAGTTGTTGGCAATAAGAATGTTTCAATCAGAGACTCGGCACGCGTTGCCTTGAGATGCGAACAACTGACTGATGCAACATTTGATACAGAGATGCTTCTCGGAGAGAACGATCGGATTGAACTTCAATTCCGTACAACTCCGTACGATGATTCATTAAATAATGTTAGGGGCCTGTCGGTAGTTATTGAACCCAACCTGACAACGGTAATTGCGAATACAGACACGCTTTATAAAGCCATTCCAATTCCTAAAAGTGCACCTTTCCGTATCGTTGTTACGCAATTTGGGAGATACGTCGATATCGAAGTCGCATGTGAAAAGGTGGGCAGACTCACAACAGTTAGTCCTTCAACACAATGGGTTATCATAAATGTGGATGAAGGGGGCTCACTCGACATAATCGATCCCATCTTTAGGCCATTGCTGAAACCAGAATAGCGATTGTTGAAATCATGAAGGAACAAGACGTAACTATTGTCGGTGCCGGTCTGGTTGGTTCTCTGCTTGGAACGATGCTTTCTAAAAGGGGCTATTCAGTGCGGTTGTTTGAACGAAGACCCGACATGCGCGAGGAAATTATATCGGCAGGGAAGTCTATAAATCTTGCAATGTCCGATCGGGGTTTGAAGGCACTTGAGATTGCCGGCCTGGCAGACGAAATTCTTCGCATTGCCATCCCGATGCAAGGCAGAATGATTCACGATGCTCAATACAATCTGTCGTTTCAACCTTATGGAGTTGGTAATCAGGCAATCAATAGCGTTTCGAGAGGAGAGCTTAACAAGAAGTTGCTTTCGATGGCCGAACACCACGGTGTTAAAATCGAGTTCAACCAACGATGTGTTGATGTTGACACTGTCAATGGATCCGTAACTTTTATTAGTGAACACACGGGCGCCTCGCAGACTGTAACAAGTCGGTTGATTTTTGGGGCCGATGGAGCATACAGCGCCGTACGAGCCCGTATGCAAGTCACCGACAGATTTGATTATTCTCAGAAGTATTTACCCCACAGCTATAAGGAACTGCACATTCCCCCAGCAGCGGGGAGTGCCAATGACCAACAATTTCGTCTCGAGAAAAATGCACTGCATATCTGGCCTCGCAGGTCTTACATGATGATTGCCCTTCCGAATATCGATGGAAGTTTTACCTGCACACTGTTCCTTGCGCATAAAGGTTCGCCATCGTTCGATGAACTGAAGACGGAAAAAGATGTTAGTGCCTTCTTTCAGCAGAATTTTTCTGACGCAGTACCAATTATGCCAACGCTGATCGATGATTTTGTGGCGAATCCTGAATCGTCCCTCGTAACGGTTAAATGTTCTCCGTGGGTTTTGAATGGCAAGGTTGCTTTGATTGGCGATGCAGCCCATGCAATTGTGCCGTTTTACGGTCAGGGCATGAATTGCGGATTCGAGGACTGCCGAGTTCTCCTGGAATGTCTCGAAGCTGCGAACGATGATTGGCCATCGGCACTGAACTACTATGAGGCATATCGCAAGCCCGATGCCGATGCAATAGCCGACCTTGCAGTTGAAAATTTCATTGAGATGCGCGATAAGGTTGCCGATCAGCGCTTCTTACGCAGGAAGAAAATTGAAGCGTTTTTACACGAACGATATCCCGATAGGTTCATTCCTCAATACACTCTTGTAACGTTCTCTCCTAACGTTCCATATTGTGAAGCACGTAGAATCGGAACTGAGCAGGAGTTCTTGATGGAGGAATTTCTATCGGATCCTAACATTTACGAAGACTGGACAAAACCCGATGCTCTGGCTCACATCGATGCCGTTATGCAAGATCGTCAGCCATTAAAGTATAAGCCCCTTAGCCCGCAGCAGATTGTCATTGATAGCTCTCTGCCTTAAACTCACCGAAGGATATCGATTTGCCTTGTGTAGCTGGATAATGGCGCACTGAATACCATCAGATACGATCCAACGGGCCAGACTGAAACATCAATGGTAAAATCCCAATCTGTATCTGCAACTCCGTCGTGAACTATTGCATCTGTGTATATCAACTGCCCAAGAATATCAAAAAAATTAACTTCATATTTTCCCGGCGCAGACAAATTCACATTGATAGTCAATATATCCCGTGCAGGATTGGGATAGGCTGAAATTAATGATGACTTATAAAACGTTATCTGCCGTCCTTTTTTGAAACACGGATAATCTGTTTGTATCGATCCAGTGTCCAGAATTGTAGTTGGAGTCTGGAATACATATTTGTACTCGACATTGGCAATGGATAGCAACGTTCTGTCGACGGTGCCGTTGAGTATTGTACCTTCCAGCAACGCAACCGTCGCCCCCTCCCTGGTAATATTCACCGGATTGGTTTCAATAGTAATCGTTCTGATGTTGTAAATACGGTCGATAATATCGCCGACAATAATTCCAGACTGAACTCCCGAGGGGGCAAACGTACGGTCGTCAAATTTGAGTGTGATGCGGGCAACAGTACTGTCGAGCGACTTATTCGATGCCGTGATGCTTGCTTTGATGGGTATTGTAAATCCTATTGTGCCAACCTTTGCATTTGTATCAGGTACATCGAACCTTACAGAAATTCCGTTCACAACTGCAGAAATCCTCACATCTGCTGAGCCTGTACACGGATTGGAAACAAAAACTCTCACCACGTCGGCATATGTTGTGTCGGTCGGTGGTGTAATGGATACCACAACATCAAGAATACTTCCAGCAGGTATTTTTATTGGGAATGTATTGGGACTTACAAGCGTGAACTGAGAGAACCCGGTAATTGAATCGACTGTGATGGCTTCATCATCGGTATTCGTAATTGCAAAGGTCCGAAAGGAAGGTTGTTTGTAGTCTATAACTCCAAAGTCTAATGGAGACGACACTTTAAAAGAAATTGGATCATAAACTATTGTAATATCACGAGATTTATGTACGCAGCCACCTTGATCTACCGTCGTTACGTAATACTTGCCCCCCTCCATAACCGTTATCACACGCGATGTGTCGCCGTTACTCCATTTGTACGATATGAAACCTTCCGATGCAACAAGGACTGCTGGTTGTCCGGGGCACAGTTCGGCATCACCCTGCACGGATAGCGTAATTGAGTATGGTTTGCGCCACGCCATGCCATTGGTGAATATTACGCCGTAATCTCCATCGGTTGAACCATTCTGTTTAAGGTAGTTGTTGTCGGCATTGTTAGAATCTAGTTCGAGACCTGACTTGCCGCCTGCTACATTGATGCTAACATTTGGAAATGCCTTAGATAAAACAACCACACCGCCGCCGCCGCCGCCGCCGGGTCCGTGGGATGAGTAGGGATTTTTAACGTTCCCTCCATTGCCGCCCTCTGCACTAATTGAGAGTGGCGATGCAACATTGTTGCATTCAATAAGAATTGTACCTCCCGCGCCGCCCGCTCCTGCCCCATCCCATTCCGTTGTGTCGCGAACAGATAATCCATCTGCAAGAATCGAAAAACCATTTCCGTAAATCGTATTCGCGCGGATCAGAACAATACCGCCGCCGTGATTGCCTCCAGTACCGAACTGAAAATCTACACCCTGATCGTTGTTTTGGTGCCCGCCACCGCCGCCACCACCGAAAAACAATCGTTGCTGTGGAACGAATGACGCTAAAGAATTCCCGGGAATTCCTCCCACATACCGATTAGTGTTGCAGTATCGAACAGCATCCCCCCCCATACCACCTCTTCCGCCATTAGATCCCCCGCCGCCTCCGCTATTTGTACCGTTGCCGCCACCGCCTCCATTTCCAAGAGGACCTCTTCCGGAAACAGGGGCATTAACGCGCAACGATGCAATTCCTTCGCCTTTCTCACCCGACTTACCGAGTAACCAATCGTATATCACGTAGTCGGTAGTGTTACAACCTTCATTGTTAATAGATGGACTGCCACCTCGAAATCCTAAACCACTAACATTTATAATATTGTTTAAATATAAGTTGCCGGATACTTCCAGACATACAATTCCACCAATGGTTCCATTCCATGGTGGTGCTGTTATGGGGCTTGTAATACGCGCGCTATCGTATCGAGCAACACGCACAAGCTGTATCGAGCCGTTTACATCGTAGTCGTTGGTGAGTCGCGTTGTGAATTCAATCAGATCGCCGTTCACAGACTTTATCGTCAAAAACTCAGCATAACCGGATGTGCCAATACTAATTATCTGTCCGAACAGGGAATCGTTCGACGTGTAAATTCGAGCCCCCTTCATTTGAATCATCAGCACGCGGTCAGCGGGTGAGTACCTTTGAGAGTTCGTAACCTTTACAGCACTATCGCAAGACAGAATTTCGTAGACCTGGATATAGTCGTTGACGATTCCGCCAATCGGCGTTTGGGCAAAAGCCGCCATCCCCGCACAAAGCAGGCAGAAGCCTATGCCCAGAATATTGAGTATTCTCCGATCCTCTCTCATGGGAAGGGTAACCCTCCAAACCCTATGCCAATTGCGCAAAATTACTGAATGCCCGCCGTAAGTTCCTATTATTGATTAGGTTAAAAGACATAATTCACACTTTGGATACCGAAATTCGCAGACCAATGTCGGCTTTTCAAACAGTGTATGACGGTTTTCCACAGCTATTTTGGGCATCATGGACCATGGCACAGTAATCAGACCCCGACATCTCTCTCCTAATGCCACAATTGGCATTGTGTCGCCCGCGTCGCCCCAGCGAGAGCCGGCAAGGTTAACGCGAGGAATTCATTATCTGGAATCTCTAGGATATCGGGTAAAACTTGGGAGGAATGCACTAAAGAGCCATGGCGGCTACCTTGCCGGAAAAGATGAAGAGCGGGTTGCAGACCTTCACGAGATGTTCACCGATTCATCTGTAAGTGCAATTTTTTGCGCTCGCGGTGGCTATGGATCATCGCGTTTGTTATCTCTCATTGATTTCCAGATCATCAAAGAGAATCCCAAAATTTTTGTTGGCTTCAGCGACGTTACCGCTCTCCAACTTGCCATCCTTAGAAAGACTGGTCTAGTTACGTTTACTGGTGCACTACCCAGTGTAGACATGGCTGATGAATTTGATAATTATTCTGAGGAATGGTTTTGGAGAGCTCTTACATCTACGAAACCATTGGGCAATATTATTCAGGAGCAGGCACTATCGACAGTTAAGGCCGGTACTGCAATAGGTCCGCTGATAGCCGGTAATCTTAGCGTCCTCGTGTCGCTTATCGGTACACCTTATTTACCTTCGCTCGAAGCTTGTGTTCTGGCTATAGAGGATGTTGATGAACACACATACAGAATAGACAGAATGCTCACGCATTTGCTGAATGCCGGACACTTGACTGAGGTTTCGGCATTACTCACCGGATCCTGGTCGCAGGCAAACACACAGCGAAGTGCAACACCGAACCGTGATGTTGGTGAGGTTATCCACGAAATAAGCGAATTTGTTAGGGGGCCTGTACTAGCCAACTTAATGTATGGGCACGAACCGCAAAAGCTAACGCTCCCGGTTGGAATATTAGCAAAGGTTAGTTCAGATGGACCAATAGTAACGTTCGTTGAATCTGCAACATCGGAGTAAGAGTATCTAGCGCGACTCGAGTACCGATGCCGCTTCTAATACAACGTCGTCAACAAACTTCATCACCACATTCTTATACACATTTACTATTCTCACCGATACAGATTCTCTAAACTCAATATCTTTAAAAAGTGACCCTGCAAATGCAAGTTTCAAGCTGTCTGGTCTGTTACTGTCCGTATGAGCTAATTCATTCACCATTGTAATCACAAGGCGAGAAAGCTCGTCGGCCGCCTCCTCCCGTATTCGCAGAGCTACGAGATCGTTTTCACTGGCAAACGAGAGCACAGCCGGTGCAAGTTTTGAGCATCTGTCGATAACAGCATTCCGAAGTGCAGCGGACACTGCGGCGCGATTATCTGCATCGACGTGAAGGTAGGCTGCAACCGGACGTATCAGCGTAGTGTGTAGCCCCCTGCCATCAAGCATTTGCGCAACAGCTCTAAGAGCTTCCCTTCCCATCCAAAAACCGCTGCCGGCATCATCTATGCGTGGTCCCCATCCTCCGCATCTGAGCATACGCCCGTCATAGGTACGCGCAACGCATATCGAGCCGGTTCCGGCTATCATTACAATTCCCGGAGAGCCTCCGTGGGCGGCTAGATGAACAAGTTCTACATCACTAACAACAGACACGCGCGGTACATCCGGCGAAATGTATTCAGCCCACGATTCAGAAAACGAATTCAGGTATTGTTGTTTTTCCGCGGCTGCCCATACACCAGCCATGCCAATAAGAATCCATTTGATTTCTAGCTCCGAAGTTCGAGCTGTAGCTAGCCATAAGCCCAGCGAACGACAGAGCTCGTTAGTCCGTAAACTTCCCGCGTTAGGTTTAAACGATGGGAGTGAGGTTCGGTTGACAATCGAAGATGAGTCGATGGCAGCAACGGTAGTAGTGGTACCGCCGCCATCGATGATCATGACGATGCTTTTGGAGGCTGCCACGTTCCCCGTTTCCACGACTGGAGTTCAATGGTAACAGAACCCACGTACACGCTCATTTCAGCTTTAATGGGAACCCTTGCATCGTCATCGGAGAACCACCCTCTGAATTTGCCTGTCAGACCATAAATGCCCGTCCAATTGGCATTCCCTATGAAGGAAATCGTATTTACGGGATAGTCTACCGCATCAATCTCAACTTCCTCCTTTGCACCGGTGAAATTTATTACGGTGCTGACGGTATCATCCATTATTATGGTTGGCAAGACGTAGCTCTTCTTTGAAAATAGAAACGAACGGGCAGCAAACAATAGCGAACTGCCATCGTTATACTTTCGCTTAATTGAATATGTCTTGGTTTGAATCTTCTTCTTGTCAAAGAACTTCTCCATCGACACCTTCTTATTGTCGTAATCGAACAAATACTCATCGAAGTACCATTTATCATCGTCACCCATCGTGTTGGCATTAAACTTATACGAGTACCTGGCATCTTTTTCCATCCAGCTTTCATATATGGCATGCAGCGATATAAAGGGAATATTGGGATGCGAATTGATATATATTTTTACTTTCGAACAAACCTTGCCGTCGTACGTTGTGGCTGGTTCGGTAACGCACCTTATTGTTCCGAGCGTGATGTTAAGGTACGATACGCGGTATACTAACTCTTCACCAGGGTATAAAAACTGTCCATCGGATGCCGAAGCAACAGAAGGAATTACGGAGAATATTGCAAGAATAAAACAGGCTAGCGTTGCTGACTTCATTTCAGTCCTGCTATTTTCTTTGCTTCTGGAAACAGTTGCATAGCTTTCTTGGTTTGGTTATCAATGGTTAGTATCACAGCAGTGTACCCGTTGTTGTTGTATAAAAATCTTCCGATGTAAGCCTTGATTACAGTCTTCAAGAAGTCCTCGTCCAGCTTGTATTCATCCTGTTTCCATTCAATCGAATCTTGAGATGCAAACTGTTTAAGTTTTGCAATATCGGCGTCGGTGATTGAATAATCCTTTAGGTATTTCGGCATGCTGGCGGAATACGTTTGCCGTAATTCGCGACCGCGTTCCTTCATGATGAGATCAGCTGTTTTCCAGAACAGATTCTTAGCCCGAAGCTTGCGTGCGAGAATACCGATTGTATCGGCCTTTACAATGTAGTCTGGTGTAATACCACCGCCACCATAAACTGTACGGCCACCCGATGTCTTGAATTTTGGCTTACCGGAAACGTCATCGACATTAACGTCCTTAGCATGTTCAATATTCTCGCCTTCTTCCCCTTCTACGCGACCTTCGCCACGGTAATACTTACTCTTATCCTCGTACGGCCGTTGGATTAGTCTGCCTGATGGTGTGTAATACTTTGATATAGTCAGCCGGAAAGCCGAGCCATCGCTTAACGGATACTGCCGTTGAACAAGCCCCTTACCAAACGAGGTTTCACCAACAACAATTCCACGATCGAGGTCCTGAATGGCACCTGAAACAATTTCGCTTGCCGATGCAGATCCGCCATTGATGAGCACGACTAGTGGTATGTCTTCCAATTCACCTGACGGAGTAGACCAAAGATCTTCGTCGAATTCGGATACGCGACCCTTTGTGTACACAATCTTGCGGCCATCGCCGATAAATTCATCAGCGATGCGATACGCTTGATCCAGGTATCCGCCCGGATTGCTGCGCAGGTCGAGAAGCAACTTCTTCATACCGAGGGATCGAAGAGTGCGTGCAGCCGAAACAATTTCGTCGTGAGTGGTAGAGCTGAATCTATTCGCAGTAAGGTAGCCTATGTCCGTGCCGTCAATCATGAAATACGCATCAACAGAATTCAGGGGAATCTTGTCGCGCGTTATTTCAAATGCCAACAATTCCTTTTCACCACTGCGCTTGATATGAATTTTAACTACCGTACCTTTTTGACCGCGTAGCTTTTTGGGAACATCGGAGCGAGTCATACCAACTGCGCTAGTATCGTTAATCCGAACAATCTTATCTCCTGCAAGTATTCCAAGAGCTTCGCTCGGTCCTCCGGTAATGGGGCTTACAATGGTGATAGTATCGCTGATGATATCGAATTCGATGCCGATGCCCTCAAATGAGCCCTTAAATTCTTCCTCAACGCGTTCCATATCCTTTGCAGGGATGTAGACAGAATGCGGATCGAGTTCATCCAACATGCCTCGAATGGCGGCTTCGGTAAGTTTTTGCGTGTCGACGTCGTCGACATAATTTTTCATGGCCGTCGCCAGGACGTAATTGAATTTCTTAACCTGTTCGTAGACGTTATCCCCGCCTACTGCCGGCTGAACGTACATCCCCAACCATACGCCCGTCACAATGGCAACGAGAACAATGGCGGCAATTCGACCTTTGGATAAACTCATGATGGCTTGTTATTGAGAAGGAAGGGCAAAAGTACAAAATGTGATTGTTGAATCAGGACGATTCCAGACAGTCTCAAGTGTCGAATGAACTTCAATTAATCAACAGCTATAATTCCTGTATCAATTCCAGAATCGTGAATGAGAACGATTCCATAAATACCTGGCACAACACCTTTAATATCAACAAGCAAGGCCTTGGAAGGTGTTCCGGAATACTGTCTCACCAATACTTCGATTCCCGAAGCATCAATGAGTTTCACTGTCAACCTGGAAGTCTCAGACTGGAGCAGTACCGTTAACTCTTCTCGAGCCGGCATGGGAAACACAACAAATCTGTTGGTTTTCTCTACAGCTACATCAAGAGGAACCTGACATCGCGATACTCCCGTGTAATAGGATGGAGCCCCACTGCCCAATAACTCAATCTCCTTCACATTGCAGCCATGCGTGAAGATAATTAAGTCGGTATCCTGCACTTCGTTTACCTGTGAAGGTTCGTAGCAAACAACGAGCGATGCCGTTTCCGATGGCTCAATGGTTAAATCAAACTGATCCGGAGGAAACGAAAAAAGCACGTTACCCCGTATATAAGGCGCCTTCAATGTTTTTGCGGCCAACCCATAGTTCACAATAACAATTGTGTCGCATCTCGATTCACCAATATCAACCGGAGAAAATGTGTACGATGTAAGGGGGCTGGTACTGCCATTGATCGATAGCGTAAAACCCGGAATTGTATCTATAAAGAATGTGACGTTATCGGCTGAATCAATAGCTTCAAATCCATAAATCGCATCATTGAATGGATCGGTAACGGTTACTACATAGCTGGCTCGCAGTATGCTCTCACCTACCGGGTTTATGGTGCAATTAACCTGGATGCTATCCAATATTCGCACCGATCGGAGACCGAAATCAAATGGTCGCTCTTCAGTAATATCAACATTGATAACAACTGCGCATGAGTCCTGGACATATTTTAAAACGGGACTTTCCCTGTCAGCTTTGGATTCGATTTCATAGGCAATCAATCTGCGCTCAGTGCAGGAGTCCCCTATGATTATTGTATCGAAGACAACACCTTCAAACGGAATTGTCCAGCACACCGAAATATCTACAGACTCACCGGGAGCCAGGCTCATTGGCAAGGCAATATTGCTAATCTGTGCATTACCCGTGGTTCGCAAGGATGTGATTGTGTGTCTGTACTTGCCGTAGTTTTCAATGGTGAACGTATCGCAACGCAATCGGTTTGCAGGAATAACGCTTTGTTGCCGTAACGGTTGTTGTGCACCGAAACGGTCCTTTATGCCAACGGTGAATCCGGGAACATAGATAGTTGCTTTAGTAATCTGCCTGAGATTATCGCTTGCTTCTAATTCAATGCTTCCGTCCAGAAAGGGGTCGGTTAACACTAATTTGAATTTTACTACAGCCTGTGGCGGGGAAAATCGTTCTAATGTAAAATCGACGTTAGCAGCCGAACCAGGTACTGGCACAACATACCTCAACCGACTGTCTCCCAGAATCGAATCGGTAACTCTTCCTGAGAACAAACCGCATGTTTCAATACCTGAGATGGAAGGTGGAGCAACGTCGTAAGGCTGATACGCCATTCCCCCAGTATACCCGTAAGAATTAGCCTGTCCATATCCATATAAATAAATACCGAAGGTTGTATCGGCACTGATTTCATGGACACCGTCGGCCATGCTGATTTGTGCCCACGAATATTCTGATGCACCGATTGTCCTGAAGAGGTTTGGGTCAACAGGAACACTGTCAATCATAACAGTCGATGCTCTGTTGGTTTGTATAACAACATTAAGGTACTGTTCAACATAAATGTTACCAATCACCTGAGGTGGGTCATTATTGAAAGATTCATAATCAAAAGCCTGAATGCTGATGAACCGATATTTATCCATGAACTGCTCAGCCGGCGGTATAACCATCATAAATGGATCGCCAATTCTAATAAAATTATTGTTCACCTGACTCGATGATTTCTTAAACACTGCAACTAATGTGGGCATCGACGTAACAACTTCGACAGCGTTGGTAATTCTACCTTCATAGAACTCCTGAGCATTGATGGTTGCCGCCAGGGCACCATCGACGTATACTTCCGTGGAATCGAAAGCCGCTAATACTCTAAATAAGTTCGAGCCAATATTCAATTCATTAGAAGATTGTGCCAGTTGAGTGACAAATGCCCTACGTCCCCATGTGCTGATCGGCGTCATTTGTTCAACCAAACAGTCTCTTGATCCTAAATCAGAAGCATTTTCAACGGGAACAATAGCACGTTGGTGGCCAGAGAAAACTGCAATCGGACGTGAAGCAGAGATTATCGTTCCCGTTAAGTCTACGTTGGTAAACCCTCGAGGATAAACCTGAACGAGATAGCTCTCTCCCTTATTGAGAAGTACAGAAACCACGTCACCTCTGTTAGCATTGAATATGTCGGCTGTAGGTCGGATTTCAATGACAGTACTATCCTCTGTTGCTACAACTGCAAATTGCGAGGGAGTGGAGGATGAAGCTACAACGGGACCTGAGTAATTGAAGTCTGACGTGTACGACATCACGGCATAGTCCGTTCCTAATGCATCTGTGGGTAACACCAGAAAAGCATCGCTTGTAAACCATGCTTGATTGAGAGCATAAACTGTAACATCATTGTCGGATTCTATATGCGCTGATATCTTCATCGGCCGTTCCAGTTGTTGGCCAGAATCAAGCTGAATGTCCAGATGATAGTTAAAGCCGCGCAGTTCATACGGAAGAAAAAATGTCTGAAACGAATAGACCTGTCTCGGATCCGTTATCCTAAAGTTTACAACTGAATCGGTTCCGTTAGAATCAGTAAGAGTAATCGTTCCTTGTGTTGGTAACTCACTGCTGATGTATATATACAATTGATGTTCAAGGATGGCAGTTGGCGTCGTCGGAATCCCCGAACCGTCTACATGAAAGTTGGGAATAAACGTAAACCAAAAATCCCGACCCTTACTATCTGGGAGTGGCTGGCAAATACCATTTGCCGATAGTATCACGAAAAAAAATATTATAGCAATGCACTTCATCTCTTCAACACAGTTTCCTTCAGGTAAACCTGGTGAAGTGTTTCACCATCGGCATTCATAATCAAAGCTTCTGTTGTTGCGCTGTTGAACACGATCTGAACAAAACCACCATTCGTTGCGTTAGCTAAGGTATGCTGTCCTCTTGTTGTTTTCCGGAAGCCGCCGCCGCCGCCAGAAACGATACAAAAGAACTCATCAGCAGGATTTTTAATCACCTGCAAATCGTGGTCGTGCCCGCACGCATAGATGTGAACACGATGCTTGTCCAATACTGGCTTCACAAACTTCACTAATCCTTCCTGATCGCCATAATATCCGTAAGAGCGAATCGGATGATGCCCCACGGCAATTATCCAATCTGAATTAACGTGATTACTGAGTTCAACATCCAGCCAATCGATTTGCTTACGCCACCCTTCGGATTGTTGGAGAATTTGCTGTGTGTCTAAACAAATTACCGACACGGTGGTTTCGTTGTCTGCCTTTAGCCGATGAGAAAAGTAGGTTGATGGCATTATCCAGCGGGGATTTATTCTACCATACTCAACCTGTGCCATGATGCTTTTTCGGTAGTCATGGTTACCAAGAACAGCCACCCATGGTGCCTGCGCAAGATGTTTCCCATTGTAAACATCTTCAAACTTTGTCTTCCACTGCGTGTCCCGTGCACTGCTCACACCATCGGGGTATATGTTATCGCCAGTGCTGATGATGGTAAGGGGCGCTCCCAGCTTTGAGGCAACTGCATCCATGGCGTTGGCAACCCGCTTCTGCAACTTGCCACCTGTTCCCCAATCGCCAATGATAAATATTCGAAACGCCTTGCCGTGTGGTACGCCCCCTTCAGTTAACCTGAATCGGAACAAGGGTAGCATTACCAAGGAAGATAAGATGGAGCGTCGGTTCATGGCACGGCAAAGTACGATATTCGTGCCGTGAAGAAGTTAACCTATGATGAGCTTACATCCCGGCGGATGACGTTGGATTCTATTAAGACTGCCGAAAGATTTCCATTCGGCATCATTCTTCAGGATGTGCGGAGTCTTTACAATGTTGGTAGCATTTTTAGAACTGCAGACGCGTTTCGTGCTAGCATGCTAATCCTTACAGGCTTTACACCTTCGCCGCCACGCAAAGAAATATCAAAGACGGCACTCGATGCAGAAGCAACAGTTCCTTGGAAGTATTACCATTCAACGCTTGAAGCGATTGCCGATATGCGACGAAATGGATGGAAAGTCCATGCCATCGAGGTGGCCCACGAGTCACGCGATATATCAACCTTGAGCCGGAGTGTTTTTCCCGCTGTCTTTGTGTTGGGTAATGAACTCACGGGAGTCACAGATGAGGTTATGGCCGAATGCGACGGCGCCTTTGAGATTAGCATGCATGGTGTTAAGCATTCCCTCAACGTTGCTGTGGCTGCGGGAATCACCATGTATCAGGCAGCAACCTTATTCACGTCGTGAGCATGTTATTTTACACCCGTGAGAATCGCTGTACCACAAAATCCTCTGTATAAGCCCCTTTTGCAAAAAGTTGATGATGTCTGCGAGCAAATGGGATGGTCAGTGCATCGTGCTTCAGCCGAAGAGTGTGCTTCGCTGCTGCTTAACAACCATGCAGACCTGGCACTGTTATCTCCGCTTGGGTATGGAAGGGGCGTCGGCAAGGTTGATTTTCGCATTATTCCTGAACCATGCATGTCTCTCATTGACTACACAGCAGTTGCCGGCATACTGTTTAGTGAGAATGCACAAGAAATAGACACTGTTGGGTCGCGAACGCCGAATGAGTTTCTACCCATCATTGGTTCGCTGCTGATGAGGGAGAAATATGAAGTGGCCGACAATCCTCTAGTGTTTGCCACAGACTTCTCAACGGTTGATTGTCTGATTGAAGAATACCCGCTGTTGGGAAATTCGTTTCCATCTCAAATTGCTCTCGACGTGGGTGAGGAATGGTTCGATATGATTGAGCTGCCCCTTCCGATTGGACTGTGGGTTTGCCGGAATGATGCTGAAATGGGGAACATTGCAGCGAGCGTAAAGAGTATGGCTTCCGATACCCTAACAAATGTTACGGTTCAGGAGACAATGAATCGAGAGACAGATTATTTAGCTCGCGAGGGACAAATCAATTTTCAATGGTCGGATGAGGTTGAACAAGGTTTGGATTCAGTTCTCCGATTGTTTTTCTACTATCAGATTCTTCCTGAGCTTCCGGCCATTAAGTTGCTGGGTCGGGATTGAATTCATTTGACATTGGAGTTTTTTCATGGAATTATACGTCGACAGTGCAAATCTGAAAGACATTAGGCACGCTGCATCGTTAGGATTTATCAGTGGCGTTACAACTAACCCGACGTTGCTGGCCAAGGAAGACCCGTCGCTCGACA
>JAGVJW010000072.1 GCA_020050895.1 bacterium
AGGAATTCTCAGCTACGACGTAGAAGAAGTTATAAAACCGTTCGTCGACGCGAACTGTGTGATAGAGGAAAAATTTACAGAGGGCGAGTGGTGTGCAGTGGCGATTGTTCGGCCGTGAACGATGCCATTTCACTTTGATGGTATTTCTTTTTGCTGCTTTGTTCGCAATGAATCGATATAATGCTTCATATACTTTTGTTGCTCCATACGCCGTTCATACCGCTCACACATGCCCCCTTTAAATATCAACGTAAAAAACACAATACTAAAAATTGTGATGAGCGCTATTAGGATGTACTTCTTACTCTTTGCGGATTCGTTGGCAGGCACAATTGGAGAATGATAGTTTGCTAATTATTCCAATACTGCTGACCAAAGAAGAACACATCGGAACCGGCAGTGTTTTGCATGATGATAACTACGTCGTGCTTCGAACGCCGCTCAAGATGTTCACGTGCATCGTCTTCAGAGATCCCTGCATACTTAGCTACATCGACGATGGTGACTCGCCCACCACTTGACTCAATCAGATGGCGTACAACATCCTCCACTCTCCGATGCTCCTGACGATATTCTCTCAGGCTGGTGAAAAGGAGCCATGAACCAATCCCAAGATGAAGCGACGCAAGTATCAGGCACGTCATGAGGTCGGCAGCCTTCATGCTTTCGTTTACCCATCCAACGATTCCAAACAACAGGTACACAACGCTAAACGCTGCAACGAGGATTCCAATCAATAACTTTATGCGGTACATGCTTCCTCCGGCATCGTTCGAGTAGGCCAGTCTCGTGATCTCAATGCCACCGACAAAATTACATCGCGTAAACTTGTAATGATGAAAGGAATTCAGGACAACTATTCCGAAACACTTCGATACCTTACAACAGCCAAGCCAGTGCTTGATGCAGCACGGTTTCTTACAGAGCACAAGTCAGTTTCTATCAAGCAGCTTTCAGGTTCTGCAAGAAGCATATTTATTGGTGCATTGTGGTCAGCCGGGAACAGACCGTTTGTTGTGATTACGCCTGATGATAGGTCGTGTAACGACGTCACATTCGATCTCGGCATCCTTCTCGGATCCGATTCCATTTGTTCTATTCATAGCGCCTCGAAACGAAGGTCGTTAACCGGATCGAACACTCTGCAACACGATGAAATCGATGCCCTGTTAAAATTGAATGAAGGTGCTCGGACAATTGTTGTTGTTGCTGCACAGGCACTACCGGTAAAGCTTCCTGCCCGCCATGAGCTTGCCGATGTTCAAAAGAAAATGCATCGGGGTATGGAGCTCGATTTTGATTCATTTAGTATACACCTTGCACTGAACGGTTACGAACGAACAGACTATGTTGGACGTCCGGGCGAAATGGCTGTAAGGGGCGGGATCATAGACGTTTATCCAGGTGGGTGGAACAACCCGTTGCGCATCGAATTCTGGGGAGATACAATTGATTCTATACGGGAATTCGAGCCCCTTTCCCAACGGTCGATACGCGAACATGATTCAGTAACCATCCTAAACAAGGTATTCCACACTGGCGAGCAGCTTGGAGCGACAATCGTAGAGCATTTCCCCACCGACGCAATTCTTGTTTACGATAGTCCCGATGCTATCGAGTCCGAACTTCACAGAACTAACGATGTTTACGATACGTCGATGTTGCGTCAGTGGCCACGAGTCGATATAAATCCATTAGGACATGCCGACATCCAGACGCAGTCTTCATCTCAACCACCGTTCGCAGGTTCGATTGAACAGATGCTCACGTCAGCGTCAACATTAATAAACCGCGGAATCAGTATTCATCTGGGTGCAGACGGACTCCAAAACATCAGACGCATCAGAGAATTGTGTGAAGGTATTGCAGAACAAACGGAGGAAGGCAATCCAGAACTATCCAGTCGGATGTATCGAACAATTGATGGTATTCGCTGGCATTCTTCTTCGTTCAGCGACGGATTTGTGTGGAGTGACGTGAAGCTTGCATGTTTCGCCGAACATCAGATATTCGGAAGACAACGTGCTCAGCAGCGTTCACGCAAAAATGAAAGTGGGATAACTCTTCGAGAGTTACATCAAATTCACCGAGGCGATTATGTAGTACACGAAGACAAGGGCATCGGAAAGTTCGATGGTATTCGGACAATCGAAATCAACGGAAGTAAGGTTGATTGTGTTAAACTCCTGTTTGCTGGTAACGATGTACTCTACGTTCATCTTAATTACGTACACAAACTTTCCAAGTATGCTTCCGAAGAGGGGTCTGTTCCCAGAGTTTCAAAACTCGGATCGGCAGAATGGGAACGCAGAAAATCTCGGGCAAAGAGCAAGATCAAGGACATTGCGCGGGATCTCATCAAGCTCTATGCACAACGAAAATCACAACCGGGTTACTCATATCCCGGAGATACAGTTTGGCAAAAGGAATTTGAAGCATCGTTCCAATATGAAGACACTGCAGACCAGGCACGTACTACTGCTGAGTTGAAATTCGACATGGAAGCCCCATCACCTATGGACAGGCTTGTGTGCGGTGATGTTGGATTTGGTAAAACAGAAATCGCGATTCGCGCTGCATTTAAGGCGGCGCAGGCAGGCAAGCAGGTTGCCATGCTGGTGCCGACAACCATCCTGGCCCAGCAACACTTTGTTACGTTTCGCGATAGACTCCACCGATATCCCATTAACATCGAAGTGTTATCACGCTTCCGATCGAAGGCATCACAAAAAGAGATTCTTGAAAAGCTTAAGGATGGGAAGGTAGACATCATCATCGGTACTCACCGTTTGCTGAGCAAGGATGTCGTATTTCGTCAGCTTGGGCTACTCATCATCGATGAAGAGCATCGTTTTGGCGTTGCAGCCAAGGAAAAACTTCGTTCGTTGCGTTCTTCTGTTGATACCCTCACATTAACAGCAACACCAATTCCGCGAACGTTGAATTTTTCGCTGATGGGAGCGCGCGATCTCTCCATTATTGAAACACCTCCGCGGAACCGGCTGCCGATAACGACGGAGATCCTTGAGTGGGACGATGATGTTGTCCGCGATGCTTTGCTATTCGAATCCG
>JAGVJW010000191.1 GCA_020050895.1 bacterium
ATCGGAATGCAATTGTTCGTTACTCTGCCGTCGAAGGGTTAAATCGCGGCGCACATCACCCGTTCAAAGACATTGAAGCGGTATGGAAAATCGTGCCGCTTCCGTTGTTCCCAAGTTCCTCATTGTTGTTAACGTCGTGCGACACAACAAGCCAGAATGCGCAGGCGTTTGCACGGTATTATGCAGCGGCAGATCCTCGTATAAAAACCGTCATTGACAGAACACTGCATTCTGTTCCCAACTTTTGGACAACGGCGTTATCGGCCAGACCTGTGTGTAAGAAAACAAAGAAGTGATCCGCCACGCACTCACCCTTGAACATGTTGCACGTGCGCTGAGTGCGCGATGCTGCGGCTGTGTATTAACAGAAGCGTGGACTCAGTTGAAGGGGGCTTGTTTACTGCGATTCGAGCACTCCGATCGGGATGAACCAACCATCGTCTGTATCGATACAGACAAAGACTTTGGCGCGGTAACGGTTAGAAACAACATACAGAGGGCACGGCGTAATTCATTCGATTTATTTCACAAAATCATCGGATTACAATGCACGGCAGTTTCTAGTATTAGTGGAGACCGTGTTCTCATATTTCATTTTGATGATGTTCAATTATGTGCAATGCTGTTCACCGGCGTCAGGGCAAACGTTGTCCTGCTACACAACAACATCGTCATCGATGCAATGCACGGAAAAAAGCTTCTTTTAGAGACACGCGTGGATTTCACCGAAAGTCCTATCGTCCTCGGACGTCACTATACTAAAGAAACTGAGTTTCGGTCCGATGTTATACAGGACTGCAGGCACTCCGAGGAATACTTCGTGCTTGAAAGCGGCGGAGCACTATTGTTTTCACTACTGCCGTTGCAGGGTTGGACTGTTGTGCATCGTACGCCCGATATATTCGAAGCACTTGAGCAAACGATAGCGCGCCGCCGGAATCTGACAAAGAATCAGGTTGTGCACGCGCTTATCAACAAATCGCTAATCAGAGATCGTTTAAAACTTGAACGTTCCATTGTAGCCATGAAGCGCGAATTGGAATCGGGCAGCAAGGCTGACGAACAGCGCCGCATCGGCCAACTTTTACTTTCTTATGAGAATCCGGGCCAGACAGGAGCGGATAGCATTTCGATGACAGACTGGAACGACGAAGCAATTATTGTTGAGATCGATCCGAACAAAACCGTGATTGAAAATGCACAGATGTATTTTGAAAAAGCCCGGAGATCGGAGGCAGCCGTTAAAGATTTACAAAGGCGTCTGCCGGCTGCAGAAAAGCGTCTGGAAGAGGTATGTACGGAAATCGAACGACTGGAACACACATCGGAATTTTCAGCCAGGGAACGAATGAACATCGAGAAGGAAGTAACATCGAAACAAAAGCCGGAATCGCCATATCGCGTCTTTGAACTCGGCGAAGGATACACAGTGTACGTAGGACGCAATGCAGCTAACAACGATGAGCTAACGATGCGTTTTGCTAAACAAAATGATTGGTGGTTTCATGCGCGCGCAGAGAGCGGTTCGCATGTAGTATTGCGAGGCGGAACAGGTAGAGAAAAGCCACCTAAACGCATGCTTGAAAAGGCTGCGGAAATTGCTGCCTGGTACTCAGGATCACGTAATGCAAGCTGGACACCAGTGGTTTATACACAACGCAAGTATGTTCGAAAACCCAAAGGCGCTAACGCAGGTGCAGTTGTTTTGGATAGAGAGGAAGTGATAATGGTTAAGCCCGGACTTCCGGTGACTTCCTAAATATTTAGAATTTTAAACTCGACTCTTCTGTTTTTTTGTCGGCCTTCTTCTGTAGTATTCGGTGCAATTGGCTTCTTCTCCCCATAGCCCTTGGCTATCAGTCGGTTCGGCTTAATTCCTTTCGTAATCAAGTATTCTTTAACTGAATTGACGCGCTCTTGGGACAAATGAACGTTATCCGTGTTTGTGCCAACATTGTCTGTATGACCTGACAATTCAATGGTCATCGTCTGTTTCGATTGCAATAATTGTGCAAGTCTATCCAACTCGGCAATCGATTCCGACCTTAGAACAGATTGTGCAAAATCAAAAAACAGATTGTTGAGAAGAATTGTCTCATTAACCTTTAGCGGTACAAGGTACAGGTCTCTCTCAATTTCCTGATAGGTACTCAGAGATCGTGTATCAAGTTGATCGCTCACGGGATAGTAACCACTAACCTCGGCTCTAAAGCCATACAAGTCTCCGGAAGGAAGAGCAATGCCGTATGCTCCATCGCGAGGTGCAGACCGAGCTTCGCCCACCTTTTTATTCATTGTGAGACTCTCATACTCAACAAGGGCAGCAATTGGTTGTTTTGTTTTTGCATCGAATACATGCCCCTTAACCAAGACAACAGGTTTTGGACGCACGCCTTCCGTAAGCTTAACGCGGTAAATATCTGCACTGCCATCAGTATTGTTCGAAGCGCTCAGGTAGGCGTAATCGCCCTTGGCAGAAATTGTAAAGTAAGCATCCCACTTGGGAGTGTTAATCACAGGTCCAAGATTTTCCGGTTCGGACCATTTCGTCCATGTATCATCTAATCGTCTGGACATCCAGATGTCGACTCCTCCGTATCCATAGCGCCCGTCTGTTGCAAAGTACATGGTCTTACCATCGGCGGCAACGAACGGCGACAGTTCGTTACCCCATGTGTTAATATCACCCATGTTTAAGGGAACTGTGAACGATCCATCAGGCTGCTTGAAACACACATACAGATCTTTTTCACCCCTTGAATCGTTGCGCATTACAGCCATTACCAAGACAAGGCCGCTGGGATCCAAACACATTTCGCTAAACCTGTCAAGATTATAATAATCTCTAATATTTACCGGTGCAGGAACTTCCCATCCATCGGCAGTTCGATGGCTGATCGAAACACCTGCACTGCGTGGGCTTCCATCGGGATAATACGTGTTTCCCACCAGCACAGTGTTCAAGTCTGGCGTAATGCTTATTAGAAAGTTAGACCCTTCGTTATTCAGGGGGCGGCCCATATTCTGCATAGGCCCCCACGTCTGTTCGTCCTTGAGTAAGGAGAACCAGATGTCTTCCTTTCTTGGATCTCCGATGTTGCCATTGAACGGATACCTCCCAATAATGAGCATCTTACCATCAGCACTAATTACGGGCGATAAATCACCACCAATAGAGTTGATGCCCGGTCCCAGATTTTCACGTTCGACATTTATGGGATGATCCTTTGCAAGATTTATAGGCGCCAGATTTTGGCGTATTTCGAAGTAATCAATTTCGAGGGACATTTGCTGGCTAACGAGAATGCCGAACGATCGGCCGCTCATTTCGGGAGCAACAATCGACGAAGCCGTTGTGCCATTGATAATGATGTTGATTGCCGTTCCCCTTTTTTGAAGTGTGAGTGTATTCCACTCACTGCCGGCCTTAACCTCTGCCGAAGGTGTCCACGACATAAACGACTGAAACGAGCCATTTACAAACCGAAACGCACTAAACTGGCCATTCGATGCCATCGCCACAACGTTCACATTCCTTTCGTTGGCACCACCAAAGCCTATTCCATATCCGTTTGTTGTTGTACCGGTAAGCCATCGAGCGCGAATTTCGATATCATAATTTATGTTAAAATCCACGAAGACTGACGGCGCAGGCAGCAACCAATAGCCGTACTGACTTCGTCGATCAATTTTATACACACCTCCGCCGATAGCTGCCGAGGCCCCAGGAGATTCGCCTGTCACCCATTGTTTGGTATCGGAATCAAAATCATCGCGAAAAATTGTTTTCAGTCCCTGCGTGTGAGCAGAAACAGCAACCAACAGAAATAATGCAGACACAAATAAAAAATTCTTCACTTCTCACTCTTCAAGGTAGGTATAACCGTACAATCCCGATCGGTAGATAGCGAGAAACTCCTTACCCTCTTGCAAGGTAATTCGCTTGTCCTTTACCGAAGCACTTACCCATGTTTCCATGGTTCTTACAAGTTTCTTGGCGTCGAACTGCACATAGTCGAGGACATCTGCCACAGATTCACCATCAATCACTTGTTCTATTTCGAAGGTATCACCCTTACAGACAACGTGAACAGCGTTCGTGTCGCCAAACAAGTTGTGCAAGTCTCCAAGGATTTCCTGGTAGGCACCAACGAGAAACACGGCTAAATAGTATGGGCTGCCCTCTTTGAATTGATGGACTGGCAGGGTCTGTCGCGAATCGCGAATACCAATAAAGTGATCAACCTGTCCATCGGAGTCGCAGGTAATATCTTGAAGTGTAGCAAACCGCGTAGGCTTTTCATTCAGCCGATGTATTGGCATGATTGGGAACACTTGATCTATCGCCCAAGCATCGGGTAGAGACTGAAACAGTGAAAAATTGCAGAAATATTTATCAGCAAGCAGTTTAGGGAGTTGGCGGAATTCTTCAGGAATTTGCTTCACATCTGCTATCATCTCAGTCACCTGCCGCGCAATCGACCAGTACAGCTTTTCAGTCTGAGCGCGTGTTTTCAAGTCTATCAATCCTAATGAAAACCGATCGAGAGCCTCTTCACGCATTTGTTGTGCATCGTGCCATGCTTCGAGCATGTTTCGATTGTTAAGCGACGAAAGCACTCTGTGCATTTCAACAACCAGCTCGTGGTCCCGCTTCGTCACCTTGTCCCTGGGAGTCCACAACGGAACCGATGTTGTTTCCAAAATATTGAACACCAGCACAGAGTGATGTGCTGCAAGGGCACGCCCACTCTCTGTGATTAGGTTGGGATGTGGCAGGTTGTTTTTCGATGCTGCATCTACTATTGTAAACACAGCATCGTTGGCATACTCCTGAATTGAGTAGTTGATGCTGCTAGCAACGGCTGACCGAGATCCATCGTAGTCAACGCCAAGTCCGCCGCCGATATCAACAAATTCAATAGTGCATCCAATCTTCACAAGCTGAACATAGAACTGAGCAACTTCGCGAAGGCCCGACTTAATCTTTCTGATGTTGGTTATTTGAGACCCGAGGTGAAAATGTATCAACTTGATACAATCCAGCATGTTTTCGGCTGATGCGTAGGAAATTGCTTCTATGAGCTCAGAAGCATTTAAGCCGAACTTGCTCACGTCGCCGCCAGACTCTTCCCACTTGCCACTGCCGCTAGTACTGAGTTTGATGCGAATACCAACGTTAGGCCTCACACCAACGCGCTGGGCAACAACATTGATCAATTTCAATTCAGCCAGCTTTTCTACAACGATGTAGACTCTCTTACCCATCTTCTGTGCAAGCAAGGCGAGCTCGATGAAATCTTCGTCTTTATAGCCATTGCAAATAATCAGCGCATTGGGATTATCCATGATGGCAAGCACTGCATGCAGTTCGGGCTTTGATCCTGCTTCGAGACCAATGTTGAATCGTTTCCCGTGACGCATCAATTCTTCGACAACGTGGCGCTGCTGATTAACCTTAATTGGAAAAACGCAGAAGTAGTTGCCAGTGTATTGGTATTCTTCGGAGGCTTTATCGAAGCATCCGGCAATTTTTTCTATCCTGTCGTCGAGTATGTCAGGGAATCGTAACAGCACAGGCATGGAAACATCACGTAACACAATCTCATCAATAAGTTCCTTGAGATCGATGTCCGGTCCCTTTGCCTTACGCGGAGTGGTTACTGCATGCCCCTTACTGTTGATACTGAAATACCCAATTCCCCAACCAGGTACGTTGTACAATTCTGCTGAATCCTCAGCGCGCCATTTGCGCATGGACGACTTTCTCCATAAGGAAATGAAAGGTGAATAATAAGGGGTGCAAAACTACGAAGACTATATTTGCCCACTATGGCTGCCAAAACAGACATTGAAACAGTTAAACAAACATTCTCGGAATATCTTCGGAAAATGAAGTATCGGAGCACTCCGGAACGTTCGCGTGTATTAGATCGTATCGCCGAATATGACAGGCATTTTTCCGCCGACGAACTATACATGCACATGAATAATCTTGGCGATAGGGTATCGCGTGCAACAGTGTATTCCACACTCGACCTGTTAACACAGTGTAATATTTTAATGAAGCACCGCTTTCAGGGTGAAAGTGCACATTTCGAACTTTCTTCCAGAATGCCCAATCACGACCATTTAATATGCACTGAATGCGGAAGAATATTGGAGTTTAGAGAAGATCAGATTGAAAAAATTCGAAATCAGGTTTGTGATACGCTGGGTTTCCGACCAAGGACTCATTCACTCCAGATTTTTGCAGTTTGTCACGATCCTTCAACGTGTGAATACAATCAGGCTGAATGAAAAATCTTGTAATAGTTGAATCACCATCAAAAGCAAAAACGATTCAGAAGTTTCTGGGCACCGACTTTGTTGTTGCTTCGTGCATGGGTCATATCCGCGATTTACCGGAGAACGATAAAGCTATCGACGTTGAGAATGGCTTTACTCCTGTTTACGAGATTAATGCCGACAAGAAGAAGCTTGTCGCTGAACTCACAAAACAGGCAAAAGAATCCGATCTCGTATGGCTTGCTTCAGACGAAGACCGCGAAGGAGAAGCCATTGCATGGCATCTGTTTGAAGCCTTGCAGTTGAATCAGCAAAAAACTCGCCGAATTGTATTTCATGAGATTACAAAAACTGCAATTATTTATGCGGTAAATAATCCCAGAGCTATCGATGGCAACCTTGTTGATGCACAGCAGGCGCGAAGAGTGTTGGACCGCCTCGTTGGCTACGGCCTCTCACCCGTGCTCTGGAGAAAGGTACAGCGTAATCTTTCGGCCGGACGTGTTCAGTCCGTGGCTGTGAGATTGGTAGTGGAGCGCGAACGAGAAATCCAAGCATTTACAGCCACGAGTAGCTTTAAGATCACAGCCGACTTTATCTCCGAAGGCAAGACGTTCGCTGCGGAGTTACCCCAAAAATTCGACACCGAGGAACAGGCTCTCTCATTCTTGGAGCGATGTAAGGGAGCTTCCTACTCTGTTACAGCGCTGGATACAAAGCCTGCAAAGAAGTCGCCATCAGCACCGTTTACTACATCGACATTACAACAGGAAGCTTCGCGCAAACTTGGTTATTCACTGTCGCGAACAATGAAGCTTGCACAGGACCTCTACGAGGCGGGATACATCACATACATGCGAACCGACTCTGTGAATCTGTCCGATCTGGCCTTATCTGAAGCTCGGAGTCATATTATCTCTCAGTTTGGAGAGAAATATTCCAACACAAGGAATTTCACTACCAAGGTTGCAAGCGCACAGGAGGCACACGAAGCTATTCGGCCAACGGATTTTTCCAGGAAGGTTGCCGGTTCCACAGAAGCCCATAAAAAACTTTACGATCTAATCTGGAAACGAACGCTTGCTTCGCAAATGAGCGATGCCCAGATAGAACGAACCATTGCCACAATTGCGATATCAACGGCTCGCGAAACTCTTACAGCCACTGGCGAAGTATTGGTGTTCGACGGTTTTCTGAACGTGTATATGGAGTCGGCCGACGAAGATGCAGAAGGCAACGACAACAAGATGCTGCCGCCCCTTTCCGTAGGACAATCCCTCGACTTTGTGGCTATGCTCGCACAAGAACGATTCCAACGCCCTCCTGCCCGATTCACTGAGGCCTCGTTGGTAAAGAAGTTGGAGGAATTGGGCATTGGTCGGCCTTCAACCTATG
>JAGVJW010000016.1 GCA_020050895.1 bacterium
ACCCCGTTGCGGGCCGCATGCCCGGGCACATGAACGTTCTGCTTGCCGAAGCAGATGTGGACTATGGTAAACTTGTTGAAATGGATGAAATCAATCCCGAGTTTCCGCAGACCGATGTTGCGCTGGTGGTGGGCGCCAACGACGTGGTGAATCCAGCCGCAAAAACGGATCCGTCATCACCGATATACGGAATGCCGATACTCGACGTTGAGAATGCACGGCAGGTAATCGTTATGAAGCGTTCAATGCGTGCAGGGTATGCAGGTATCGAAAACGAACTGTTCTTCCGTCCAAACACAGCAATGTTATTCGGCGATGCAAAGAGCAGCATGTCCAATCTCGTTGCAGAGGTGAAGGGTTTGTAACCTGCCCGCGGGCACCTTCTCTTTGGCGATTCCAGCTAGTTTAGTAAGCCTACATGAGTAGGAAGAAACTACTATCAACATTTACTATGCATCAAGATTCTGAAACGAAGGTCGTCCGCACACAGATGGAACGGACCGGCGAGCGGGAGCACACATCTCCCGTATTCTTTACGTCGAGCTTTGTCTTCGATGATGCCGAACACATGCGTGCATCATTTGCCGATGAAATAGATGACAACATTTACACACGTTTTACAAATCCTAACAATAGTGAGTTTGTTAACAAGATGTGTGTTCTCGAGGGAGCCGAAGCAGGTGTTGCTACATCGTCGGGCATGGCTGCAGGATTTGCATCAATAATGGGACTGCTAAGAAGCGGCGACCATATTGTTTCGTCACGCGCTTTGTTTGGCGGTACCCACGGTATGCTCACAAATTTTCTTCCTCGCTGGGGCATCACGAGCACGCCCGTTAATATCGCTGATGCAGAACAGTGGATTAGCGCAATAACTCCTTCGACACGGATGTTGTTGGTAGAGACTCCGTCGAATCCAGCCTTAGACCTCGCCGACCTGGAATTTCTCGGAGCTCTGGCGCGAGAGCGAAATCTAATTCTCAACGTCGACAACACGTTTGGTACGCCCCTTATCCAACAACCTATTAGGTACGGTGCAGACCTTGTTTGGCACTCGGCAACAAAATGGATTGATGGTCAGGGAAGGGGCTTGGGAGGCGTTGTTCTGGGTCGCGCTGAATTGATCAGTGAAATCGGAGCGTTTTGTAGGAACACAGGCCCATCGATGTCGCCTATGAATTCGTGGCTATTCAGTAAAAGTTTGGAAACACTACCGGTGCGGATGGATAGGCACAGTGCAAATGCCTTGTTGGTTGCCGAATTTCTTGAAGGCCATCAGAAGATAGAGCGCGTAAAGTATCCATGGTTACAATCGCATCCTCAGTATAATTTGGCGCGCAAACAAATGGCATCGGGTGGAGGCGTAGTTGCATTTTGTATTAGACATGATGGGAGCAATGAATCTGCTCTGAGACGAGCCACTAAGTTTATTGACAATGTTCGTATGTGTTCGATAACGGCCAACCTTGGCGATACGAGAACGATTGTGGTACATCCCACAACGTCGACGCATTCAAAACTTACCGAAGAGGCACGTCAGGCTGTCGGGATAACACCGAACATGATTCGCATCAGTGTTGGTTTGGAGAGTGTCGCCGACATCATGGAAGACCTCGACCAAGCGCTGAATGCCGTTTAACTCGCTAACGCTCGTTTGTTCACCAGCTTTCTTACAGCTTATATTTGCATCAGTGATTCAAGCCGTCAACCATACTCCGATAATGTGCACCATGCAAATGCAGGCCTTGCCCATGGCCATGCTTGCTTTCTGTGCACAGAGACCGGTTGACTAAACTCAACATAAAAGCCAATAATGGCGCCGTTCTCTAAAAAGGGGACGGCGCTTTTTGCATTTCGGCAGAAGGACAGCACAACATGAATTTTTTTAAGTACAAGCATCAACTCGAACTCGAAAGCGGTACGGTTCTCAGCAACGTTACTGTTGCCTATCAGGTATGGGGCGAGTTGAACGCACAGCGCAACAATGTTGTATGGGTGTTGCATGCTATTACAGGCAGCAGCGACGCTATGCAATGGTGGCCAGAAGTTGTTGGCAATGGGAAGCTGTTCGATCCGAGCAAATACTTCATTGTTTGTGCCAACATGATTGGGTCGTGTTACGGAAGTACGTTCGATGCATCACAACCTGAAGGAGGTTCAAGCACAACTCCTGACACAGCATCTGATGTGCTGATAACAACACGTGACGTAGTGAAAGTTTTTTCACTGCTGGCAGATGAACTTGGGATTGACACAATTCGTGCAGTCATTGGAGGCTCGATGGGCGGACAGCAGGCTCTTGAATGGGCAGTGCAACAGCCTGATCGAATCGACACCACTATATCGATTGCCGCAAACGCAAAGCACTCGGCGTGGGGTATAGCATTCAATGCAGCACAGCGGATGGCTATCGAGGCAGACGCGACGTTTGGTTTACAACATAACGATGGCGGAGCTGCCGGCTTGGCGGCGGCAAGAGCCATCGGCATGCTATCCTACCGAACGCCTCTCGACTATCACCATAAACGAAATGATGATGCTGAAAAGCTGGAGGGATATGCAAGTGAATCGTACCAACGGTATCAGGGTATGAAACTCGTCAAGCGCTTTGATGCACGCTCATACCATCGGCTAACCCGAA
>JAGVJW010000260.1 GCA_020050895.1 bacterium
AAGGGAAAACGATTGCTTATAGAATCTCAGCTTGCACGCCGCGAAGATGCTATTGCGTTGATACAAATGTTTGCCGATAAGCTTGTAGTAGAAAGCGTGGCATGATTATTCTTGGAATAGAATCTACTGGCTTGGTCTGTGGGAGTGCCATAGTAGGTTCGGGTATAATAATAGCAGTAGATGAAATTAAAGAAGCCAATGTTCACGATCTTTATCTTACTGAGTCTGTTAGAAATGTACTGAGAGAAGCTGGTATTTCGTTTGATGAAATAGATGTCGTAGCAGTAAGCAGTGGTCCAGGTTCGTTTACGGGTACAAGAATTGGGGTATCGTTTGCCAAGGGTCTGACGTTAACGCATCGACCGCGACTTCTCGGCATTTCAACAATGGAATCGTTGGTATATGCATATTCGTCATCACTTGCTCATCCGGATAAATTTCCACTAACGGCTGCGTGTATATTGGAAAGCCACGGTGGTCGGTGCTTTCTTCAGCGTTTTAACATTACGTCGGACACGCTATGGGAAGCCTTGTCAGAAATCGACATTGTGACGGTAAATGATATCCTGGCAAAAGTTGATGCAAATGATATTCTCGTCAGCCCAACGCTGTCACAACCTACTATGCCATCGGAGATTAAGCATATTGAGCTTTCTGCATCGCATGTTGCCATGTGTGCCTCCGTAATGATAGACAGCAAACGTCATCATTATGTGGATCCGTTGACGTTCGAACCAACGTACAGACAGGATTTTGTAGGCAAAAGGCTACCGTAAACAACTGTATTTTTGTGTTTCTCATGTACTCTTAACTCTATGATACAGCGCTATTCCCGCCCCGACATGGCCGCTATCTGGTCCGATGAAAACCGGTTCTCGATTTGGCTTGAAATTGAGATTCTAGCATGCGAAGCCCAGGCAATGGCAGGAATCATTCCACAAGATGCTGTTGATGAAATTCGAGCAAAGGCCCGGTTCAACGTGCAGAGGATTCTTGAGATCGAGGAAGTTACTAAGCACGACGTTATTGCATTTACTACCAACGTAGCCGAGTATGTTGGACCGGCATCGCGATTCATTCATCTGGGAATGACGTCGAGTGATGTTCTCGACACATGCCTGGGACTGCAGCTTAAACAAGCGGGTGCTCTGCTCCTAAACGATTTGCTCGCCTTCAAGGATGTCCTAGCACGCAGAGCCATCGAATTCAAGCACACAGTCTGCATTGGCAGAACACATGGCATTCATGCAGAGCCCACGACCTTTGGTTTGAAACTGGCTTTGTGGCACGAAGAATGCAAACGGTGCATCGTCCGATTGAATGCAGCCATTGATGTTATTTCCGTTGGAATGATTTCTGGTGCAGTTGGCACGTTCGAACATCTCTCGCCCGATGTTGAACAATATGTGTGTTTGAAACTTGGATTGAAGCCAGCGCCTGTAAGCACGCAGGTTATACAGCGGGACCGTCATGCTGAATACCTGACAACGCTCGCTGTCATCGGATCTTTCATTGAGAAGATTGCAACTGAAATCCGGCATCTTCAACGCACCGAAGTTCGGGAGGCAGAGGAGTTCTTTTCTGAAGGACAGAAGGGTTCGAGCGCCATGCCTCATAAGCGCAATCCGATTGTTAGCGAACGACTCTGCGGTTTGTCGAGACTACTACGCGGTTACGCTATGGCAGCAATCGAAAACAATGCATTGTGGCACGAGCGTGATATTTCCCATTCGAGCGTTGAACGCGTGATTTGTCCTGATGCAACCATTACGCTCGATTACATGCTCCATCTTGCAACGCCGCTCATCGATAAGCTGATAGTCTACCCCGATGCAATGAAAAAGAACCTCGACTTAACGAATGGGTTGCCCTTTTCCCAAACAGTGTTACTAGCCTTAGTTAGGAAGGGGCTCACTAGAGAAGATGCCTATTCGATGGTGCAGCGTAATGCAATGATTACGTGGCAATCAAAGACACCGCTGAGAGAAACACTTGGGTCCGATGCATCAGTGAAACAACACCTTAGTGATTCCGAGCTTGATGAGCTGTTTGCAGATGATGGTGTGAACAGAAATACCGATCAGATTTTCACTCGTTGCGGACTTGGCGACCGATAATCAAAGGGTATCGTCCGTTAAAAAGAAAACCCAGTCCATCAGCCGGGTATTCGTTTCCCAATACATCGTAGTACCTGCCTACTGCGGTGCGGCTATCTGTATTCGAAGAAAATGGATCAAATAGTCGTATTCTGTTGTTGTTGGTACATACACCGTCGAGGACAAATGTTCCGCTGCTTCCTATTACCACTCTCAAAGAGTCAAAAGGGCATGATGCTGAATCGAGGTTAATCACAACAGAGGCGCTATCGCCCAATGCTGCAACGTACTTCAATGGTATCCTGTAGAGCGCAGGAGGTCCTGCGGGAATGTCGAAGCTGTGATAACGAATCATCGCTCTTCTGCCTGCCCACCGATACGGGCCTTCAGGAATTAGTACCGATGCTCGTGTGCGAATTCTTGTTGCAAGGGTAACGATGCGAGGGAGTGTTGTCTTTACATCAACTTCAAGAATCGCGTCGAAGCGTTCTCCCGCCCAAGCTTTGGCATCGAGTGTTCTTACAACGATATCAGGTTCATTACATTCCTGGATTTCTGCAGGTAGCCGCAGTGGCAGCTTTAGAACCTGGCCTGTGTATCCGGGAGATGCTCCGTAGGAACTGTCTACGCTGCAAGGTTCATTCGGAGAAATTGTCCAACCGTTTTGTCCACCATCAATATTTATGGTAAGATCATCATAACGATAGTTACTATTAACATTTTCACTACACAATATCACAGATCCTCCGCCACCACCGCCTCCTGGGCCATAGCACAGAAACGATGATACAGTTTGTCCACCGGCACCACCTCTTGCAGTTACAGCAAGAGAACCAATGATAGTATCGGAGCAAAGCACGATTGTGCCTCCCCCACCTCCACCACCTGCACCATCATCAAAAGCGTAGCTGGCATCTGCTCCGCTGGCAAGGATTGCTCCGATAGAGTTAGATATCAGCACCTTAACGTGGATGAAAATGATTCCGCCCCCTGCACCACCATCACTTGCTCCAAAATCGTTCTGCTGGCCTCCACCACCTCCACCGCCAAAGAATAATCTCTCATTTGATGAAGAATCAAGTATCGGACTGCCACCAGTACCACCTACATCAATTACGTCGTATTCGCTTGTCTGATAGCCTCCCTTACCCCCTTGCCCTCCACCAGCTC